>DATFFY010000345.1:0-5393 GCA_035249805.1 Acidimicrobiales bacterium
CGACGTCGAGCCCGGAGTCGAGCTCGTCGAGCACGGCGATGGCCGGGCGCAGCACACCGAGCTGGAGGGTCTCGTTCCGCTTCTTCTCCCCGCCGGAGAGGTCGACGTTCATCGGGCGCGTGAGGAAGCGCTCGTCGAAGCCGATGCGGGCCGCCTCCGCCGCCACGAGCGCGGGCACCTCGGCCGGGTCGCGCCCCGCCGCCGCGAACGCGGCCTCGAGGACGTCCACCAGGGCGACGCCCGGAACCTCGGTCGGGTACTGCATCGCGAGGAACAGGCCGGCCTGGGCCCGCTCCCACGCCGTCATCGCGAGCACGTCGGCGCCGTCGAGCGTGACCGAGCCGGCCAGCACCTCGTACCCGGGCCGGCCCAGGACGACGTGGGAGAGCGTCGACTTCCCCGAGCCGTTCGGGCCCATGATCGCGTGGACCTCGCCGGAGCGGACCGTCAGGTCGATGCCCTTGAGGATCTCCTTGCCGTCGACGCCGGCCCGCAGGCCGCGGATCTCCAGCACGTGATCCGCTCGCTTCGTCGCCTCAGCCACCGAGCACCACCTCGATCTCCCCGTCCACGACCCGCGCCTCGTAGACCGGAACGGCCTTCGTGGCGGGGAGCGACTGCGGGTTGCCGTCGACCAGCGAGAACGTGCTGCCGTGCTTCCAGCACTCCAGCTCGCGGTCCTCGCAGAGCACCTCGCCCTCGGACAGCGACACGTTCTCGTGGCTGCAGCGGTCACCGATGACGTAGACGTCGTCGTCGATGCGCACGACGGCCAGCCGGTGCTCGCCGACGACCACCTGCTTGACGGAGCCCGGCGCCCAGTCCTCGAGCCGGCCGACCTTCACTGCCTCGGTCACAGCAGGACCGCCTGGAGCTTGGCCGCCACCACGGCGTCGAGCCGCTGGCGCAGGTCGGGCACCGGCAGCTGGTCGAGCACCTCGGCGAAGAAGCCGGCCACGATCAGCCGCTCGGCCACCACGGTCGGCACGCCGCGGCTCTCGAGGTAGAAGCGCTGCTCCTCGTCGATCGGGCCGACGGCCGACGCGTGGCTGCAGTGCACGTCGTTGTTCTCGATCACGAGGTTCGGGATGGACTCGGCCCAGGCGTCCTCGGACAGCTTGATGTTCCGGTTCGTCTGGAAGGCGTTCGTGCCCCGCGCCTCCTTCCCCACCCGGATGAGGCCGGTGTACACGGACCGGGACCGGTCGCTCACCGCGCCCTTGAACAGCAGGTTGCTCGTGGTGTCGGGGGCGACGTGGTCCTGGAACGTGCGGTAGTCGAGCGTCTGCGCGCCGTCGCCGAAGTACGCCGCGAGGAGGTCGCCGTTGGCGCCCCGGCCGACGAGGCGGCAGTCCGTGCGCAGGCGCGTGTAGTCACCGCCGAAGCCGACGAGCCCGGCCTTCACGTTCGCCTGGGCCTCGGCCACGATCTCGAGCGTGCCGATGGCCCAGGCCGTGGTGTCGAGCAGCTGGGCCCCGAGGTAGCCGACGCGCGCCGCGCCGTCGAGCACGACGTCGGTGCGCGGGAGCAGCACGCCGTCCCCACCGCCCTCGAAGACCTCCACCACCCGGACGTCGCTGTCGGCCCCGGCCCGCACGACCAGGCGCACGGCGGCCGCGGTCCCGTCGGCCGCCCCGGCGTGGCGCACGACGATGGGATCGGCCACGGTCGTCCCCGCCGGCACCTCGATCACGATGGGATCGGTCGCCAGCGCGTGGTGCAGCCACACGAGCGCGTCGCCGTGGTCCGGCAGCTCGCCCAGCAGCTCCGCGGGGACGTCGTCGCCACGGTGCACCGTCGCCCGGCCCAGGTCCCCGTGGGTGATCGTGGTGTCGGTGCGGCCCGGCGCGAAGCGGTCGAGGTCCAGCTCGTCGATGCGGCTGTAGCGCCAGACGTCCTCCTCGCTCGTGGGGAGCGAGGCCTCGGCGAGCCGAGCCGCGGCCTCCGCCCGGCGGTCCGCGAGCCCGCCCGGACCGGCCAGGGCGGCGGCGGTGTCGGGGGTGATCTGGCTCAGGAGGACGACCTCATGTTCGCGCAACGGGGGCCGGAACTGGCCCCCGCACCCCTCAACCTACAAGCGTCCGTCAGGTTGTCCCAAGGTCGCGGGACGGTGGACACTTGGTGATCCGGTCGGGCGACGGGGGGCCGGGGCGCTAGTCAGGGAGCACATGGATCGGCGAACGTTCGTGAAGGGGGCCGCGGCCGGCCTGGGTGCGGCGGCGCTGGCCAAGCCGGCGCGGGCCGGCGAGCTCGTCAACATCGCCCTGCCCGAACCGCTCGAGGGCCTGCGACCCCGCACGCCCGTGAAGCACATCGTGTGCGTGATGATGGAGAACCGCTCCGTCGACCACTACCTCGGGTGGTACGGCAAGGAGAACCCGGCGTTCGACGCCACCCAGGACGCCACCTTCCGGGACCTCCGCAAGGGTCCCGACGGCCCGATGGTGCACACCGAGGACTGGGGCCGTGACGGCCGGAACGACCTCCACGGCCGGGGCTACGCCGATCCGAGCCACGGCTGGACCGGCGGCCGCTACGAGCGCAACGGCGGCGCCTGCGACGGCTGGCTCGATCCTCGGACCAAGAACGACGAGCTCGCGCTGAGCACGTACGGGGCGCACGACATCCCGGTCTGGGCCCAGCTCACCCGTGGGTGGCAGACGTACGACCGGTGGTTCTGCTCGTTGATCGGTCCCACCCAGCCCAACCGGTACTACTGGTACTCCGGCACGTCGGAGGGCCTGAAGGACAACTCGCTGCCCCCCCAGCTCTACGCGACCCACCCCGAGTGGCTGGCGGGGTGGGACTGGCCGACGGTGTGGTCCCTCTGCGAGCGGGCCGGCGTCTCGAGCGCGTACTACTTCGCGAGCCTCCCCGAGACGGCGTTCTGGGGAGCCCGCCACCTCCACCAGACGCGGCACGTCACGGACTTCTACCTCGCCTGCGAGCTCGGCACGCTCCCGCAGGTCTCGTTCGTCGACCCGTGGTTCGTGGCGCCGAGCGGGCTCTCCAACGACGACCACCCCCACGCCGACATCCGCCTCGGCCAGGCGTACCTGTCCGACCTGATCCACGCCTTCACGAGCTCGAAGCACTACCGCGAAGGGGCCATGGTCATCACCTACGACGAGTGGGGCGGGTTCTGGGACCACGTCGACCCGCCCCGCGTGGGCGACGACCGCGGCACGCCGGCAGACCCGGGCGGCCAGGACGACTTCTCGCAGCTCGGGTTCCGGATCCCGTCGACGATCGTGTCGCCGTGGACGAGGTCCCACCGGGTGGACCACACCGTGTACGACCACGCGTCGACGCTGCGCTTCATCTGCGACAACTGGGCACTGCCGTACCCGAGCACGCGGGTGCGGTCGACGAACAGCATCGAGGGGGCCTTCCGCCGGTTCCGCACCTTCGACGCCCACGCCGACTTCTCGCCGTACCTCCTCCCGCTGGGAACGTGGGTGGAGGGCGTGCTCGAGTCGAACCTGGACCAGGTCGACGCCGGTCGGGTGCCGCGCATCAGCCCGCTCGGCAACCCCCTCCCCGCGCCGTCCACGGGCGACGGGCCGAAGAGCGACATCTACCGGCTCGCCGAGACCGGCTGGTTCGACAAGCTCCCGGTGAACATCGACCACCGGTTCGAGGACAGCTACCTCAGCCCCTCGACGATCAAGGCGCTGCTCCCCCGCTGAGGGAGACGCCTCAGCGCTTCCGGCGGAAGATCCGCTTGAACCGGCCGACGGGCGCACCGGTGGTCGGGTCGACGCCGCGCTTGGCCCGCTCCCGGGCGACCTCGGCGACGATCTGCGCGCCGACCGCGTTCAGGTGGTCCTCGGCCTCGTCGAGCACGGCCGCCACCGACCCGTCGCCCCGGTCGAGGGCGTCGAGCGGCTCGTCGGGTGTGGGTGGGGTGACGATGGTGCCGTGGCTCCAGTTCACGTCGGCCAGCCGGCGCGCGTACTTCGGGCAGTCCTCCGGGCAGCGCCACGGCGCCTCGGGCGCGAGGTCGAGGTCGCACTTCCGCACGGTCTCGCCGTTGCGGTACGTGCGGCTCTCGAAGTGCTTGCAGTCCTGGCGCATCGGCACGGCGGAGATTCTGCCTCGTGCTCGCCCCGTCGTGAGGTCGGGCGGCGGGCCGGCTACCCGACCGACCCCTCCATCTGGAGCTCGATGAGCCGGCTCCACTCGACGGCGTACTCCATCGGCAGGGTGCGCGTGACCGGCTCGATGAAGCCGTTCACGATCATGCCCATGGCCTGCTCCTCGGAGAGCCCGCGGCTCATCAGGTAGAAGAGCTGCTCGTCGGCGACCTTGGAGACGGTCGCCTCGTGGCCGATGACCGCGTCGCGCGAGCCCACCTCCATCGTCGGGAAGGTGTCGCTGATGGAGTGGTCGTCGAGGATGAGCGCGTCGCACTGGACGTGGCTGCGGCAGCCGTGGGCGTCGTCCTCGACCCGCACGAGGCCGCGGTAGCTGGTACGGCCACCGTCCTTCGAGATCGACTTGGACACGATCTTCGAGGTGGTCTCCGGCGCGGCGTGGACCATCTTGGCCCCGGCGTCCTGGTGCTGGCCGGCGCCGGCGTAGGCGACCGAGAGCACCTCGCCCGAGGCCTTCGGCCCGACCATGTACACCGACGGGTACTTCATCGTGAGCCGGCTGCCGATGTTGCCGTCGATCCACTCCATGTGGCCCTCGGCCTCGACCCGCGCCCGCTTGGTGACGAGGTTGAAGACGTTGTTCGACCAGTTCTGGATGGTCGTGTAGGTGACGCGGGCCGACGGCTTCACGACGATCTCCACCACGGCGGAGTGCAGCGAGTCGGAGGTGTAGACCGGGGCCGAGCAGCCCTCGATGTAGTGCACCTTCGAGCCCTCGTCGGCGATGATCAGCGTCCGCTCGAACTGGCCCATGTTCTCCGCGTTGATGCGGAAGTAGGCCTGGAGCGGCATCTCCACGTTCACGCCCGGCGGCACGTAGATGAACGATCCCCCGCTCCACACCGCCGAGTTCAGCGCTGCGAACTTGTTGTCGCCGGGGGGGATGACCGTCCCGAAGTAGCGCTTGACGACGTCGGGGTACTCGCGCACCGCCGTGTCCATGTCGGTGAACAGGATCCCCTGGGCCTCGAGATCGTCGCGGTTCTTGTGGTACACGACCTCGGATTCGTACTGCGCGGTGACGCCGGCGAGGTACTTGCGCTCGGCCTCGGGAATGCCGAGCTTCTCGTAGGTCGCCTTGACGCTCTCCGGGAGCATCTCCCAGTCGTTGACCTGCTTGTCCGTGGGCTTGATGTAGTAGTAGATGTCCTGGAGGTCGAGGTCGGGCATGTTGACCGCGAACCACGGCGCCATCGGCTTGCGCTCGAAGTGCCGGTAGGCCCGTAGGCGGAAGTC
>DATFFY010000346.1:0-2927 GCA_035249805.1 Acidimicrobiales bacterium
CGCGGCCTGTGCGGTGGCTACAACTCCACCGTGATCCGCGCTGCCGAGCGGGCGATGCTCGCGCTGCGCGAGCAGGGCAAGCAGACCCGCCTCGTCACCATCGGCAAGAAGGCCACCACCTACTTCCGCTTCCGCGGCTACGAGATCGACGACGCCTTCACCGGCTTCTCCGAGGAGCCGTCCTACGAGGACGCCCGCAACGTGGCCGACGCCATCGTCCGCCGGTTCGAGGAGGGCGTGTACGACCAGGTCGAGCTGGCCTACACGCAGTTCATCTCCGCCGGCACGCAGAAGGTCGTCATCCGGCGGTTCGTGCCCCTCGAGACCGAGGGCCTCGAGGCCGCCGCCGACAGCGGTCCCACCGCCGACTACGAGTTCGAGCCGGGCCCGGACGAGATCCTCGACCGCCTGCTGCCCCGCTACGCGGAGGCTCGCCTGTACGCCGCCCTGCTCGAGGGGTCGGCCTCGTTCTTCGCCGCCCAGCAGCGAGCCATGAAGTCCGCCACCGACAACGCGGAGGAGCTCATCACGAAGCTCAGCCGCGTGATGAACCGGGCCCGCCAGGACGCCATCACCACCGAGATCATGGAGATCGTCGGTGGCGCCGAGGCCCTACGGCAGGGCCAAGAGGGCGGGACCGACCTCCTCGCCGACCACGCCCTCGATGTGAGCGACATCGGCCGCAAGACCTACGACCGCGCCTCTGGGAGATCAACATGACCGTCACCGAGACCGAGACCAACCTCAAGGACGGGCGCGTCGTCGCCATCGCCGGCCCGGTGATCGACGTCGAGTTCCCCCCGGACGCGGTGCCGCGGATCAACACGATGCTGTCCTTCGACATCACCGTCGACGGCAAGCCCAACGAGGTCCGGGCCGAGGTCGCCCAGCAGATCGGCGACAGCCGGGTGCGGGCCATCTGCCTCAAGCCCACCGACGGCCTCGTCCGCGGCACGGCCGTGCGCAACATGGGCACGGGCCTGACGATGCCGGTGGGCGACGCGGTGCTCGGCCACGTGGTCAACGTCATCGGCCAGCCCCTCGACGTCGACGCGCTCGACGAGAGCAAGATCGAGGCCCACTGGGACATCCACCGGCACGCACCGGACTTCGACTCGCTCGAGCCGCAGAAGATCGTGTTCCCGACCGGCATCAAGGTCATCGACCTGCTCACGCCGTACCTGCAGGGCGGCAAGATCGGCCTGTTCGGCGGCGCCGGCGTCGGCAAGACGGTGCTCATCACCGAGATGATCAACCGGGTGGCGAGCCAGTTCGGCGGCGTGTCCGTGTTCGCCGGCGTGGGCGAGCGCACCCGTGAGGGCACCGACCTCTTCCTGGAGATGGGCGAGTCGGGCGTGCTCGACAAGGCTGCCCTCGTGTTCGGTCAGATGGACGAGCCGCCGGGCGTGCGCCTCCGGGTGGCCCTGTCCGCCCTCACCGTCGCCGAGTACTTCCGGGACGTGAAGAACCAGGACGTGCTCCTGTTCGTCGACAACATCTTCCGGTTCGTCCAGGCCGGCTCCGAGGTGTCCACCCTCCTCGGCCGCATGCCGTCGGCCGTGGGCTACCAGCCCACCCTCGCCGACGAGATGGGCGAGCTGCAGGAGCGCATCACCTCCACCCGGGGCCGGTCCATCACCTCGCTGCAGGCCGTGTACGTGCCCGCCGACGACTACACGGACCCGGCGCCGTTCACCACCTTCACGCACCTCGACGCGACCACCGAGCTGTCCCGTGACATCGCGGCGCTCGGCATCTACCCGGCCGTGGACCCGCTGGCGTCGACCTCGACCATCCTCAGCCCGGAGGTCGTCGGCGAGCGCCACTACAACGTCGCTCGTCGCGTCCAGGAGATCCTCCAGCGGTACAAGGAGCTCCAGGACATCATCGCCATCCTCGGTCTCGACGAGCTCTCCGAGGACGACCGCGTCACGGTCTCCCGGGCCCGCAAGATCCAGCGGTTCCTCTCGCAGCCGATGTTCGTGGCCAAGAACTTCACGGGCCTCGAGGGCATCTTCACCCCGGTCGAGGAGACGGTCGACTCGTTCGAGCAGCTCGTGCAGGGCGACCTCGACGACCTGCCCGAGCAGGCCTTCCTGAACGTGGGCGGCGCCGACTCGGCCCGGGCCAAGGCCGCCGAGCTCACGAAGAACGCGTAGATGTCGCTCCACGTCGAGCTCGTGTCACCCGAGCGCATCCTCTGGGCGGGGGAGGCGCAGATGGTGATCTGCCGCACGATCAACGACGGCGAGATCGCCTTCCTCACCGGGCACGCGCCGTTCGTGGGCGCGCTCGACATCGCCCGCGTGGTGGTGCGCCCCGAGGAGGGCGGCGAGGACGAGCTCGTGGCCGTGCACGGCGGCTTCGTCGAGGTCAGCAACGACCGCGTCACGCTGCTGTCGGACGTGGCCGAGCTGCGCAGCCAGATCGACGTGGACCGGGCCCGCGCCGCGAAGGAGCGGGCCGAGGCCGCCGTCCGGGACGACGCGGACGACGAGGAGGCCCAGGCCGCCCTCAAGCGGGCGAACCTGCGCCTCGACATCGCCGGCGCGCCCGCCTCCACCGCCGCCCACTGACCGTCCCGACGAGTTCTGGCCCGGAGCGACCACAGCCGGCTGTGGTGAGGTCGGGCCAGAACTCGTCGCGAGCGGTCGGGGCTAGGTTGCCGCCGTGGCGCAGCCGCACCTGCTCGGGATCGTCCTCCTCGTGCCCGAGCCCTGGGCCACGGAGGTCGACGGCCTGCGCCGCGCCCTCGGCGACGAGGCGCTGCCCCGGATCCCGCCGCACGTGACCCTGGTGCCGCCGATCCACGTGCGCGACGAGCTCCTGGCCGAGGCGTTCGACGTCGTGCACGCGGCCGGGCGCGGCTGCCCGCCCCTCGAGCTGCGCGTCGGCCCGGTGGCGACGTTCGCCCCGGTGAACACGGT
>DATFFY010000347.1:0-2761 GCA_035249805.1 Acidimicrobiales bacterium
GCGGTCATCGGCGGCCTGAGCTCGGTGGGCGGTGCCGTGTCGGGCGTGCTCGTGTTCCGCTACCTCGAGACCGTCCGGGCCCTCGGCGACCTGCGGCTGATCCTCACCGGCGCCGGCCTCCTGTTCGTGCTCTACGCCGCGCCGGGGGGCTTCCACCAGGGCTTCGGCGCGGTGCGCGACCGCCTCCTCGCGGTGGTGGCGCGCCGGCGCGGCATCGACCTCGAGGCCCCGGCGGCGGACGGGTCCACGACGGGCGCCGGCGCCGCCGCCCTCCTGACCGCCGAGGACGAACCCGTCGAGGTAGTACGGCAGGAACGCGGTACTTCCTCGACGAGTTCGACTGGGGTGGATGCGCCGATCGGGACCGCGCTGTCGGTCCGCGGCCTCGACCTCGCGTACGGCTCGCTCCGCGTCGTGCGCGGGTTCGACCTCGACGTGGCCCGGGGCGAGATCGTGGCCCTGCTGGGCACCAACGGCGCCGGCAAGTCGACGGTGCTCAAGGGCATCAGCGGCCTGCTCCGCCCGACGTCGGGCTCCATCCGGCTCGAGGGCGAGCCCACGACGGGGGAGCCGGCCGACGCGGTCGCCCACCGCGGCGTGGCCCTCGTGCCGGGCGGGCAGGCCGTCTTCCCCAGCCTCACCGTGCTGGAGAACCTCCGCATGGCCGGCTGGATGCTCCGCCACGAGAAGACGCACCTCGAGGCCGCCACCGAGTGGGTGCTCGAGCTCTTCCCACCGCTGCGGGAGCGGGCCCACCTGCCCGCCGGCGCGCTGTCGGGCGGCGAGCAGCAGATGCTCGGGCTGGCCGGCTCGCTGCTCACCCGCCCGCAGGTGCTGCTCATCGACGAGCTCTCGCTCGGGCTGGCGCCCACGGTGGTGGCCGAGCTGCTCGACGTCGTCCGCACGATCAACGAGCAGGGCACGACCGTCGTCGTCGTGGAGCAGTCGGTGAACGTCGCCCTCGAGCTCGCCGCCCGCGCCGTCTTCATGGAGAAGGGGGAGGTCCGGTTCGAGGGGCCGACGGCCCAGCTCCTCGACCGCCCCGACCTGCTCCGCTCGGTCTTCCTCGAGGGCGGCGGGGCCCGCCGCTCGGTCCGCACGAAGGCCCGGGCGAAGGCGCCGGCACCGGCGCCGGTGACGGACGGCCCGGCCGAGCTGGCGGCCCGCGGCATCCTCAAGCGCTACGGGGGGATCACCGCGGTGGCCGACGTCGACCTGGCCGTCGGTCCTCGCGAGATCGTGGGCCTCATCGGCCACAACGGCGCCGGGAAGACCACGCTCGTCGACTGCCTGTCCGGCTTCACCCCCGTCGACGCGGGCCGCATCGCCCTGCGGGGCATCGACCTCACCGAGCTCGCGCCCGCGGCACGGGCCCGGCTCGGCCTCGGCCGCTCGTTCCAGGACGCCCGCCTGTTCCCGTCGCTCACCGTGGCCGAGACGGTCGCCGTCGCGCTCGAGCGGCACGTCACGTGCCGCAGCGTCCTGGCCGACGGGCTCCAGCTGCCGGCGTCGTTCGAGTCGGAGCTGGTGGTGGCGGAGCGGGTCGACGAGCTCCTCGAGCTGCTGGGGCTGCTGTCGCTCCGGCACCGCCCCACCGGCGAGCTGTCCACCGGCACCCGGCGCATCGTCGACCTCGCCTGCACGCTGGCCCAGGAGCCGACCGTCGTCCTCCTCGACGAGCCCTCGACCGGCGTCGGCCAGCGCGAGACGGAGGCGCTCGGCGGCCTGCTCCTGGACGTGCGGGAGCGGACCGGCTGCGCCATGGTCGTCATCGAGCACGACATGCCGATGCTCCGCTCGATCAGCGACCGCATGGTCGCCCTCGAGCTCGGCGCGGTGATCGCCGCGGGGACCTCCGACGAGGTGCTGACGCACCCCGCGGTCGTCGCCTCCTACCTCGGCACCGACGAGGGGACCATCCAGCGCTCCGGCGCCCGGGCGAAGAGGAAGGTGGCGCGCCGCTAGCGGGTGGAGCTCTCGCGGACGAGCAGGGTCGGAGGCAGGACGACGTGGCGGGCCGGGAGGTCGGCGCTCGCGGTCGCGAGGAGGCGAGCGGCCTGGCGCCCGATCTCGTGGGTCGGCTGCGCGACGACGGTGAGCTGCGGCGACACGAGCGTGGTCCACGGGGCGTCGTCGAAGCCCACGAGCAGCAGGTCCTCCGGCACGCGCCGCCCCGCCTCGTGCAGCGCGCGAACGGCGCCGAGGGTCATGAGGTTGTTGGCCACGAACAGCGCGTCCGGCTTCTTGCGGGCGCCGAGCAGGGAGCGGGTCGCGGCGTACCCGCCGTCCTCGCGGAAGTCGGCCCGGCGCACCAGGTCGGGGTCGAGCGCGGTGCCGTGGTCGCGCAGGGCCCTCTGGTACCCGGCCAGGCGCTCGCTCGCGGTGCTGACCCGCGTCGGCCCGGTGATGCACGCCACCCGCTTCGCCCCCCCGGCGAGCAGGTGCTCGGTGGCCTGGCGGGCGCCGAGCTCGTTGTCGACGACGACGCTGTCGACCACGTCCTCGTGCCGCTTCGGCCGGCGGTCGACGGCCACGACGGGGATCCGCCGCTCGAGCAGCAGGTCCAGCCTCGAGTCCTTGGCCGAGGCCACCGCGATCACCACGCCGGCCATCTGCTCGGCGACTGCGATCTCGAGGTAGGCCGCCTCCTTCTCGAGGTCCTCGTCGGAGTTGCCGAGCACGAGCCGGTACCCCTCGTCGAGCGCGACGTCCTCCATGCCCCGCACCATCGCGGTGAAGAAGGGGTTCTCGATGTCGGCGA
>DATFFY010000348.1:0-7828 GCA_035249805.1 Acidimicrobiales bacterium
CGCGGGTGCGGGGCTCGCCGCGATCGAGGCGCTCGACCGCGGTGCCGGCGACGCCGCGTTCTGCGCGGTGCGCCCGCCCGGCCACCACGCGACACCGACCCGGCCGATGGGGTTCTGCCTCCTCAACAACGTGGCGGTGGCGGCGGCCGAGCTGGCCGACCGGGGGGAGCGCGTGCTGATCGTCGACTTCGACGCCCACCACGGCAACGGCACGCAGGACGTGTTCTGGACCGACCCCCGCGTCGCGTACGTCTCGATGCACCAGCACCCGCTGTACCCCGGCACCGGCGGCCGCCACGACGTCGGGAGCGGCGAGGGGCGCGGCCTCACCGCCAACGTCCCGCTCCCGCGGGGGTCCACCGGCGACGCCCACCGCATCGCCGTCGAGCTCGTCGTGGCCCCGCTCGCCGCCGCCTTCCGCCCGACGTGGCTGCTGCTGTCGGCCGGGTTCGACGCGCACCGGTCCGACCCGCTCACGGACCTCGGACTGTCCGCCGGCGACTTCGCCGACCTCACGGGTGACCTCCTGGAGCTGGTGCCGGCCGGCCGGCGGCTCGCGTTCCTCGAAGGGGGCTACGACCTGGACGCCCTGGCCGCCTCCGCGGGG
This sequence comes from Acidimicrobiales bacterium, assembly GCA_035249805.1. Classification (GTDB taxonomy): domain Bacteria; phylum Actinomycetota; class Acidimicrobiia; order Acidimicrobiales; family VFJN01; genus VFJN01. Next base: position 608 of record DATFFY010000348.1, read on the forward strand.
GCCTGCGTGGCGGCCCTGGCTGGTGAACGGGTTCACACGGAGGCCCCGACGTCCGGGGGTCCGGGCCGGGGTGACGTCCACGCCGCGGTGCTCGCCCGCGACCAGGCGCTGGCAGCGGGTTGAGCCGGGCCCGGTCGGGGAAGGTGCAGCCGGCCCCGAGATCCCGGGCCTCAGCGTGGTCTTGGGACGGATTTGTGACGTTCGTCCTCCAGTTCGACACAAGACTGCAACGATGTCCTAGGATCTTCGCCGCACGCATCTGCTTGTATCTCTTTACAACCTGGGCGACTACGGAAGGTTTCGCATGCATCGTCGATCGACTTCGACCCGAACCGCCTCGGCGGTCCTGGCCGCAGGCCTCGGCCTCGCACTGGTGGCGGTGGTGGCTCCGGCCAGCGCGGCTCCGGCGGCTCCGGCGGCACCATCCGCACCTGCAGCACTGGTGGCCTCGGGCCCCTATGGCGCTGCGGCCGAGGCCAGCCTCGTCTACCTGCAGATCCCGTCGATCATCGACGAGATCCTGCCGGAGACCGACGTGGAGGTCGCCCGGTCCACCGCGAACGCCGAGTCCGACCAGGATCTCGACACCGACAAGGCTGGCGCGCAGCGCACCGGTGCGGCCGCCCAGACGACGGGCGGCACCTCGATCCTCGGTGCCGACGTCGAGCTGCAGGTCACCGAGGCGTCGGCCCCGCCGTCCGAGGCGAACTCCGACACGCTGATCCCGCTGGACCTCGCTCCGCTCCTCGATCTCCCGGTCATCAACACGTCCGCCATCGCGAACTGGGTGAGCGACACCGAGTGCGTCGCCGCCGACACGCCGCTCTCGCACGCCGACCAGGCGCTCGCGGACCTGACCCTGCTGGAGGTCGGTGAGGGCCAGACCATCGCCGAGCTCGACACGGACGCCGGCGACGGCGCCACCGACACCGAGGCGTCCACCTTCCTCGCCTCGATCCCCGGAGACAACGACCCCCGGGCCGTCCAGGCGCACGCCACGACCAACGTCTCGAGCGCCAACGTCTTCAACGGCCTCGTCCCCGACGTCACGTCCGCCATCCAGGTGGACGTGGTCCAGCAGCCGAACTACATCGCGAGCGCAACCGGCCTGCCCGGCGGCGCGACGATCACCGGTGACGCCCCGGTCGTCTCGGTCACCATCGGCGGCCAGGACGTCATCAACCTCGACGGCGACGGCACCTCGACCCACGAGGCGTCGCTGACGGAGATCGCGCTGGGCGACCTCCTCGGCCTCACCGACGTCGGTGCGCTGACCAACCTCTTCAACGACCTGGGCATCCCGCTCGGGCCGCTGACCGATGCGCTCGACGACCTCGTGCTGCAGGTCCTCGACACGATCGTGCCCGTGGTGAAGCTCTCGATCCCCGTCGTCAAGGAGACCGCGGCCGACGGCACCTTCGCCCGGGTCGAGGCGTCGATCCTCCGGGTCGAGCTCCTGCCTCCGGACCTCCTGCCGGGCGGCCCGCTCAACCCGGTCAACGAGCTCGTGAACCAGGTGCTGGCCGCGCTGGGCGCCGACACGTCCGACCCGCTCGTCCAGCTCGACCTCGGCCCGCTGGCCGCCGAGGCCGTCGCTCCGGCCGGTGGCATCACCTGTGGTGAGCCCACCAACCCGCTGCGCGAGACCAACAAGCACGCCTCGGCCACCGAGGTCGCTCCCGGCGGGACGTTCGAGTACAACATCGCCGTCCCCAACCGTGGCCCGTGCGTGGTCCGGGACGTGACCGTCACCGACGTCGTCACCGGCCCGGCCGGCTTCGAGATCATCGACACCGAGCCCGATGGCACCGTCAACGGCGGCAACATCACCTGGGACCTCGGGGACATCGAAGTCAACGAGACGGTGAACCTCACCGTCACGATCCGGGTCCCGGCGAACGCACCGGACGGCGCCACGTTCGACGACGCCGTCACCGCCTCGGGCACCTGTGACGGCCGGCCCGTCAGCGAAGACGACCGCGTCGACGACATCCCCGTCGTCCGGACCGACTTCACCGGCGGCTGCAACGTCCAGTTCTCGAACAAGGACGCCAGCCACATCCAGGTGTTCCCTGGTGAGACGTTCAGCTACTTCGTCCACGCCTTCAACAGCGGCGGCGAGCCCTGCACCAACGTCACCATCACGGACACGCTCGACGACCGCCTGACCTTCGTGTCGTGCAACAAGAACTGCACGCACCAGGGCCAGCAGGTCACCTGGAAGCTCAGCAGCCTGGGTGGTGGCTCCAGCGCCATCCTCTCGGTCGTGGTCCAGGTGGACGAGGACGCCAGCGGCATCCTCGAGAACGCCGCCATCATCACGCCCGAGAACGGCTCACCGACCACCGTCCGCACCCGCGGCCCGGTGATCGGCCCCGACTCGATCCCGAAGGATCCGGCGCCGGCCAGCCGTCGCCCGCTCCCGAAGACGGGTCTCCCGGTGGCGACCGGTCTGGCCCTGGCGCTCGGGCTCGGGGGCTACGCCCTCTACACCCTGCGCCGGCGCAGCAGCGTCGTCTGACGAACCAGACCCGGACAACCTGATCGCTGGCGGCCCCTGAACGGGGGCCGCCAGCGTCGCGTCCGACCCCAACCGACGTCGTGGGGCCGGCGTGCCCCTGGGAGACTTGGACCGTGGTACCCGAGCGCCTGACCCCGATCATCGAGGCGGTGCGGCCGCTGGCCGCCCGGTTCGACGCGGCCGGGCACCGGGTGTACCTCGTCGGGGGGATCGTGCGCGACGCCGTCCTGGGCCGGCTGCCCGAGCGGTACGACATCGATCTCACGACCGACGCCCGTCCCGACGAGACCGCGGCGATCGCCGGACCGTGGGCCGACGCGCTCTGGGAGCAGGGCGCCCGGTTCGGCACGATCGGGATCAGGAAGGGCGACCTGACCTTCGAGATCACGACGCACCGGGCCGAGGCCTACGTGCCGGACTCGCGCAAGCCCGACGTCGTGTTCGCGGACGAGGTGGAGGCGGACCTCTCCCGTCGTGACTTCACCGTCAACGCGATGGCCCTCCGGGTCACCGGGGCGGAGGGCGAGGCCCCCGAGCTGATCGACCCCTACGGCGGGGTGCCCGACCTCGCGGCGGGGGTGCTCCGCACGCCCCTCGCCCCCGAGGTGTCCTTCAGCGACGATCCGCTGCGGATGCTCCGGGCGGCCCGCTTCACCGCCGGCTACGGCCTGGTCCCTGAGCCGGAGCTCGTCACCGCGGTGCGCAGCATGGTGGACCGGCTCGAGATCGTGTCCGCCGAGCGGATCCGCGACGAGCTGTCGAAGCTGCTCGTCGTGGAGGACCCGAGCGCGGGCCTCTGGTTCCTCGTCGACACCGGGATCGCCGACGTCGTGCTGCCCGAGCTGCCCGCCCTGCGGGTCGAGCAGGACCCGATCCACCGCCACAAGGACGTGCTCGCCCACACCGTGGCCGTCGTCGCGAAGACGAAGCCCGATCTCGTCGTGCGGATGGCCGCGCTGCTGCACGACGTCGGGAAGCCCAAGACGCGGTCCATCGGCCCCCGAGGCGTCTCGTTCCACCATCACGAGGTGGTCGGGGCCCGGATGGCGCGCGACCGGCTGCGGGCGCTGCGGTTCACGAACGAGCAGGTCGAGGCGATCAGCCAGCTGGTGTACCTCCACCTGCGGTTCCACGGCTACGGCGACGACGTGTGGACCGATGCCGCGGTCCGTCGCTACGTGCGCGACGCCGGCCCGCTGCTCACGAGGCTGAACGAGCTCACGCGGTGCGACTGCACGACGCGCGACGAGCGCAAGGCCCGCCAGCTGGCGGCCCGAATGGACGCGCTCGAGGCGCGGATCGACGAGCTCCGCCAGCGCGAGGAGCTCGAGGCCATCCGCCCGGACCTCGACGGCCAGGCCGTCATGGCGCACCTGGGGATCGGTCCGGGCCCGCTCGTCGGCCAGGCCCTGTCGATGTTGCTGGAGGCCCGGCTCGAGGAGGGTCCCCTGGGTGAGGACGAGGCCTACCGCCGCCTGGACACCTGGTGGGCTGAGCAGGAGCGCTGACGCGCCGGAGCAAGCCTCAACTCAGATCCCCTGCTTGCGGGCCCGGACGATCAGGGTGGCCGGGACGTACTGCATCGCGTCGACCCAGCGGGAGCTGCGGGGGCCGCGGGGCCCCGGCTCCGGCTCCAGGACGGTGTCGACCCGGAAGTTGGCCCGACCGAGGCTCGTGAACAGGGCGCTGATCGTCCGGGGCACGTCCGGCGGGCCGGCCCCGTCGGCCGCGATCGGCGCGGTGTCCCAGTACGACCGGTGCACGCGCCGCTCCGGGTCGGCCGCGTCCAGCATGGCGAAGGCCGGGTGGGGGAGCGACAGGACGAGGTGCATCTCCGGACGGAGGACGCGGTGGACCTGGCGGAACACGCGATCGACGTCCTCGACCTGGGCCAGGCCGAACACCGACAGCGCAGCATCGATCGTGTCCGCGCGCAGGAACGCGAGCTCGGCCAGGGGCGCGTGGTGGAGCTCGACCTTCACGCCCTCCCGGTCGCACGCGGCGCGCGCGTCGGCCACCTGGTCCGAGGACTCGTCGACGCCGATGACCTTGGCGCCCTGCCGGGCCAGCGCGATCGCGTTGTGCCCCGTGCCGCAGCCGAGGTCGAGGATGCGCTTGCCCTCGACCGCGCCGAGCAGCTTGAGGGTGTCCTCCCGCGCGACGTCGGCCCCGTAGGAGACGACGTCGGTGGGCAGCTCGCTCCCGCCGGGGGAGGCCACCGAGAACCGTTGCATGGGCGCCAGTCTGGCCGCAGCGACCCGGTCGCCGCGGCGATCGTGGCTACCTGAGGTCGGCGTCGCCGTTCGCGTAGGCCTCGACGAGGCGGTGGGCCTCTTCGTCGCGGTGCTGCTTGGCCGGCGACTTCATGAAGTACGCCGAGGGCCCCTCGAGCGGACCCGACATGCCCCGATCGAGGCCGATCTTGGCGCAGCGCACGGCGTCGATGATCACGCCGGCGGAGTTCGGCGAGTCGTGGACCTCGAGCTTGAGCTCGACCATGAGCGGCACGTCGCCGAAGTTGCGGCCCTCCAGGCGGATGAGGGCCCACTTCCGATCGTCGAGCCACGGCACGTGGTCCGACGGGCCGATGTGCACGTCGCGGTCGGTGATGCCCTGGTCGATCTGGCTCGTGACCGACTGCGTCTTCGAGATCTTCTTGGACTTCAGGCGCTTGCGCTCGAGCATGTTCATGAAGTCCATGTTCCCGCCGAAGTTCAGCTGGTACGTGTGGTCGATCGTGGTGCCGCGGTCCTCGAACAGCCGGGCGAGGGTGCGGTGGACGATCGTGGCGCCGACCTGGCTCTTGATGTCGTCGCCCACGATCGGGACGCCAGCGTCGCGGAACTTCTGCGCCCACGTCTCGTCCGAGGCGATGAACACCGGGATGGCGTTGACGAAGGCCACACCGGCGTCGAGGCAGGCCTGCGCGTAGAACCGCTGCGCCTCCTCGGAGCCGACCGGCAGGTACGAGACCAGCACGTCGGTCCGCGTGTCGCGGAGCACCTGCGCCACATCGACGGGCTCGGCCGGCGACTCCTCGGCGACCTGGCGGTAGAACTCGCCGAAGCCGTCGAGCGTGGGGCCGCGCTGGATCTCGACGCCCAGGTGGGGCACCTCGCAGAACTGGATCGTGTTGTTGATCTCCGCCCGCAGGCCCTTGGAGGCGTCGAGGCCGACCTTCTCGGCGTCGACGTCGAAGGCGGCCACGAGCTCGATGTCGCGCACGTGGTACCCGCCGAGCACGACGTGCATCAGCCCGGGGACGCGGTCGGCCGGATCGGCGTCCGCGTAGTAGTGGATGCCCTGGACCAGGGAGCTGGCGCAGTTGCCCATCCCGGCGATGGCGAGGCGGATCGTGCTCATGTGGGTTGCTCCTGTTGCTGTGCGGCCTGGCGCTCGGCGTCGATGAGCCGATCGAGCCAGGCGAGATCGTGGGCGAGGTTCTCGGCGTCGCGCTCGAGGAGCGCGCCCAGGTACACGTGGCCGCGGCCCCGGCCGGTGCGGCTCTCGCGGCGGCGGAGGTCGTCGCGGCGGCTGAGCAGCTCGGTGCGACGCCGCTCGAACAGCTCGAGGCGGGCCGGCTGCGGCAGCAGGGGGGCGAAGGCGACGCGCAGCGTGAAGGCGCGGTCGTCGCTCACGTCGGGATCGGACAGCAGCTCGAGGAGGCGCTCCCGCCCGCGCTCGGTGATGCCGTAGACCTTCTTGCCCCGGCCGGTGGCCTTGCCCAGGCCCGATTCGCGGACGCGGGCCCGGAAGGCGGCCAGCTCGCCGGCGAGGGAGCCCGACATCGGGGCGGCCGGCACGGTGGTGCGCTCCTCGACGGCCTTGACGCAGCCCTGCTTCTCCAGGCGGGCGAGCGCCGGGTACAGCGAGCCGAAGGACACCGAGGCGCGGCTCGAGAGCAGCTCGCCGAGCCGCTTCTTGAGCTCGTAGCCGTGGAGCTCCTGCTCGGTGAGCAGGCCGAGGATGGCGAGGTCGATCATACGAGGGGGCATCGTCGCTACATCCGAACGATGTATCGATTCGATGTAACGAAGAGGATGCCCTAGGCCCCTCGTCCCTGTCAAGGCAGGTGGCTAGCCTGCGGAGGTGCCGTTCCGTCCCGAGGCGATCCGTGGAGCGGGCGCCGGGGAGGCCGGGGCCTCGATCGACTACCGCCTGGCCCGCCTGGCCGTGGTCTCCGAGTACCGGAAGGGCCGGCTGGCCCGCCACGAGGTGTGCGACGCCCACCCCGAGCTGCGCCGGGCGGCGGCCCAGGCCAGCGAGCCGACGGCGATGGAGTGCCCGATCTGCGAGGAGGACAAGGTCGTCCTCGTCACGTACGCCTTCGGGTCCCGCCTCCCGCCGTCCGGCCGCTGCATCACGGCCAAGGGCGAGCTGGCCAAGCTGGCGAAGGGCCGGTCGCAGCTGGCCTGCTACGTCGTCGAGGTCTGCCCGTCCTGCTCGTGGAACCACCTCGCCCGCACCTTCCTCCTCGGCGGGTGACCCGCCCCCTGCCGGCGGTGGCCGCGACCGCCGTGGCCGCCGGAGCCGTCGTCCTGGGCGTCACCTCCCGCGGGGAGGCGATCGTCCTCGGGCTGCTGCTCCTCGCGCTCGAGCTCCGGCCGACCACGCTCCTCGCGGTGGCCGGCGCACTCCTCGCGTCGTCTTGGCGCTGGGGCACCACCTCGCTCGACGCGCTGGCCGGGGCCCAGGCCGTC
>DATFFY010000349.1:0-2308 GCA_035249805.1 Acidimicrobiales bacterium
CCTCCACGCCGTCGGCCGGGGCGCGGGCGTGCTCGTCGAGAAGCCGCTGTGCACGACGCTGGCCGACGCCGACCGCCTCGTCGACGCGGCTGCCGCCGGGGCCTGCATCGCGTACGCCGAGAACCTCGTGCACGGCCCGCCCGTGCAGCTGGCGCTCTCGCACGCGGCCCGGCTCGAGGCGATCGACCACATCGAGGTGCGCACGATCCAGCCGCGGCCGACCTGGGGTGACTTCCTCACGGAGGGATGGGGCGGCGGCGTCCTGTTCGACCTCGGCGTCCACCCGGTCGCGCTCGCGCTGCTCCTCGCCGCGCCCGCTCGGCCGGTTCGCGTCCGAGCCGCCCTCGAGGGCGCCGAGGACCACCCCGTCGACGAGCACGCGGAGGTGCGCATCGGGTTCGACAGCGGCGCCGAGGCGAACGTCGTCGCGTCGTGGCGGGGCGCGGAGCCCCCGGTGTGGGACCTGCAGGCGTCCTCACCCGAGGGCGTGGTCCGCCTCGAGCTCCTGCCGACGATCGCGTTGGAGCGCGACGGCGAGGCGGTGGCCCTCCCGGCCGTGCCGGACGGCGTCCCCCCGCCGCTGGTCGACCTGGGCTACGTGGACCAGCTGGCGGCGTTCGCGCGGGACCTCGCGTCCGGTGCGAGCCCCGCGCTCGGCGCCGCGTTCGGGCGCAGCGTGCTCGACCTGACCTGCGCCGCGTACGCCTCCGCGGGACAGGGCGGCGGGTGGGTCGAGCTGCCCTTCGCGGGCGATCGGAACTCCACACCGCTTTCGCTCTGGCGTCGATAGCGTCCGGCGGATGGCCAGGGGGACGAGCGAGGCGCGCATCATGCGGCGCGGCGTCCGCCTCCTGTGGGAGTCGGTCAAGCGGCAGCCCAAGCCGTTCGCCGTGTCGCTCACCGGCGCCGCCATCTACGGCGTCCTCGCCGTCGGCGGCACCGTCGTCCTCGGCCGGGTCACCGACGACGTCCTCACCCCCGCGCTCGAGGACCCCGACGGCGTGCCCGGGGGGACGGTGGCCATCGGCGCGGTCGCCATCGTCGTGGCGTCGCTGCTGCGCATGCTCGGCGTCGTGCTGCGCCGCTACTTCGGCCAGATGGCCCAGCGGCGCATGCAGGTGCACTGGTTCACGCGGGTGACCGACCGCTACCTCACCGTCCCGCTGCGGTGGTTCGACCAGCACCCTGCCGGCGAGCTGCTGGCCCACGCCGACGCCGACTGCGAGCGGGCGACGATGGCGATGCAGCCTCTCCCGTTCTCGCTCGGCGTGGTGGTGATCATCGTCGTGGCGATGGTGCAGCTCGCGCTGGTGGACCCCGCGCTGCTCGCGGTGGGCATCACCCTGTTCCCGAGCCTCGCGCTGCTGAACAACGCCTACACGAAGCGGGTGGAGCGCCCCGCCGCGACGGCCCAGGCGCGCGTGGGCGACGTCTCGGCGGTCGCCCACGAGAGCTTCGAGGGCGTCCTCGTGGTCAAGACCCTCGGCCTCGAGGCCCGGGAGGCAGGGCGGATGGACGCCGCCGCCGAGCGGCTGCGCCAGGCCCGCCTCACCGTCGGGCGGCTGCGGGCGTCGTTCGAGCCCGGGCTCGACGCGCTGCCGAACCTCGGCACCGTCGTGCTGCTGTGGCTGGGGGCGTGGCGGGTGTCGAGCGGTGCGCTCACCACGGGCGAGCTCGTGCAGGCGATGGCCCTCTTCTCGATCCTCGCCTTCCCCTTCCGCGTCGTGGGCTTCCTGCTCGAGGAGCTCCCGCGCGCGGTGGTGGCCCACGACCGCATCCGCGAGGTGCTGACCGCCCCGCCACGGGCCCGGCCCACGGATCCCCGGCCGCTGCCGGACGGGGCCCTCGAGGTGGAGCTCGACGGCGTGTCGTTCGCCTACGCCGACGAGCCCGTGCTCCACGGCGTGCGGGCGCGGCTCGCCCCCGGGGAGGTCGTCGCCCTCGTCGGGTCGACCGGCAGCGGCAAGACGACGCTCTGCCACCTCCTCACCCACCTGCTCGACGCCACCGACGGCGAGGTGCGGCTCGGTGGCGTCCCCGTGCACGAGGCCGACCCCCAGGAGCTGGCCCGGGCGACCGCCCTCGTCTTCCAGGAGACGTTCCTCTTCGCCGACACCGTGCGGGAGAACCTGTCCCTCGGCGAGGACGTCGACGACGACCGGCTGTGGGAGGCGCTGGAGGTGGCCCGCGCCCGCGGGTTCGTGCGCCGTCTGCCCCACGGCCTCGACGAGGTGATCGGCGAGCGGGGCGTGACGCTGTCCGGCGGGCAGCGCCAGCGGCTCGCGCTCGCCCGCGCCCTCCTGCGCCG
>DATFFY010000350.1:0-9479 GCA_035249805.1 Acidimicrobiales bacterium
CCCCGCGACCCCCGGCGCGCCCGGCGTGTCGTCGGGCTCCGGCGGCTGCACCCAGAACACGGGGACGGCGACCGCGTCGGTCACGACCTGCTGGTTGACCGTGTACTGCACCGGGCGCACCCGGCCCGAGGGGATGATGACCGCGCCGAGCCAGTCGTGCGGCAGGGAGAACTCCATCGCCACCCGCACGGTCTCGCCCTCCGGCACATCGATGCGCTTGGCCGCCATCACGAGGGGCGGGTCGCGCCCCTGCTCGCTGAAGGGGACGTCGAGGCTGCGGACGCCGGTCGCGGCCCGCGGCATGTACACGGCGACGAGGGCGCGGTGCAGGCCGTTCCGCTGCGGCCGGCCCTCGATGTCGCCCTGGACGTAGTCGCTGATCTGGTCCGGCGGCGGCACCGGGTTCTCGACGGCGACGGTGACCCGGGCCTTCCAGCCGCCGTCGATGGCCGGGAGCACGTTGACGACGACGGACGGCTGCACGAACCAGTCGAGCTTGTTCCCGCCGATGTTCTCGACGGCGACCATCATCCCGAACTCGGGCAGCCGGCCGTCGGCGCCGACGGACTCCCACAGCTCCTGCACCGCGGGGTCGTCGGACTGCGCGAGCAGGTGCCGGCCCTGCGCGGCCTCGCGGAGGGCGAAGGCCAGGTCGGCCACGGGGACCTCGCGCTCCTTGAACGCCTCGAAGATGGCCTTGGCCAGGTTGGCCTGCACGCTGACCCGCAGGTCGCGCTCGCCGAACGTGTCGAAGGTGAGGTAGCTCTCGTTGAGCACCTTCCGCTCGACGTTCGACGCGTCGTACCTGACGCCGTCGAGCTCGACGGGACCGATGACGTCGAGCAGGTGGCGCAGCGCGACCGCGTCGACCTGGAGCACGCCGTCGACCTCTCCGAACCCGAGCGACTCGCCCATCGCCTGGTACATGGGCGCGGTGATCGGGAAGTTCGGCGAGACCGCGGTCTCCGGGAAGCTCCGGCCGAACGACCACCGGTGGTAGGTGAACTCCCAGGACTTCGGGTACGACACCGGCGGCCGCCCGATCTGCTGATAGGCGAGCTGGACGAAGTCGCCGAACTCGATGTCGCCGTTGGCGATGCTGACGACGCCGCCGGACAGCGGCATGCCCGCGCCGCCCCGCATCTCCGCGTTGTTGGCGGCCAGCACCAGGTACCGCGACGGCCCGACGAGCAGCCGTCGCAGCCCCTCGACGTAGAAGCGGGCCTCGTCGAGCCGGGCCGGCGCCCGGTCGAGCTCCGCCACCACCTCGCCGCGGGCCGAGGCCAGCGGTCGGAGCAGCGAGCCGCCCCCCGGCCGATCGAGGTCCGCCATCACGTCCTCGATGCGGTCGAGCTCGTCGAGGACGGTGTCGAGGAGCGTGACCCGCTTGGCCGGATCGCCGCCGGCCTCCTGCAGCACCTCGTCGATCGTCAGGGCCGACTGCAGCCCGGCCTCGCCGAGGGTGTCGGCGATCTCGGTCAGGTCGCGGACGGCCTCGATCTGGTGGCGCACGCCGGGCACCACGCTCAGGACCTTCAGGAACGGGCTGCCGTCGGCGATGTCGTCCGCGCTGCGGATCGCGGCGGCTGCTCCCTCCACCGTGGGGACGAGTCCCTCGTCGAGGTTGTCGAGCTCGAGGCCCGACAGCGCCTCGCGCCCGCGCTCGAGATCGGAGCGCATGCGCAGCAGGTCGACGATCGCCCCCACCCCGAGCACGAGGAGCACGACGACCACCGCCGCCGCGACGCGGTGTCGTCCCCAGAACCGGAGGAACCGGAGGAACGCGCCGCCCACGGGGCGCAGGTAGCGCTCGACCCTGCCGCGGACCGTCAGACGCGAAGAAGCCCGGGGCCGGGAGGCCCCGGGCTCGTTCTCGCGATCCAACCCGAGGGGAACTAGGCCCGAGAGGCGAGGAGGCGGCGGCCGGCGAGGGCGATGCCCACGGCGGCGCCACCGAGCGCCAGCGACGTGCCAGCGACACCACCGGTGTTGGGCAGGTTGCCGTTGCCCTGGGTGGTGCTGGGAGCGGCGGTGGTCGGACCGCCGGTGCCCTGGTCGGTGCCGTTGTCCGTCCCGTTGTCGGTGCCGTTGTCGGTGCCGTTGTCGGTGTCAGTGCCGTTGTCCTGGGCCTGGACCGGGGCTGCCACGGCGACGAGGCCGGCAGCGCCGAGAACACCGCTCACCACGGCAGCGCGCACGAACTTGCCGAGACCATCAGTGGACATGCTCTGTACTCCTCGTGACCTTCGGTTGGACCGACACGCGAATGTCGGGGCTGGGGTCCGGATCGGACTTGGCGCACACCATAGCAACACCGAACCCCACTGCACGACATCCCTCGAAAGGCCGCCGAAGTTCCGGCTTGCCCGGGCGGCGGCGGCGTGGGAGACTCCCCGCCATGTCCGCCACGACCCTGGTGGTAATCCTCTAGCGCACCGCGACCACTCCTCGCGCGTGCGCCCTCACGACCTCCCGTCCGGGAGGTCGTCGTCGTTTTGCAGGGAAGGAAAGGCCAGCAGTCATGGAGATCTCCGGCGCACAAGCCCTGATCAAGGCCCTCGAGATGGAGGGTGTCGACACCATCTTCGGGCTCCCGGGGGGCTGCATCCTGCCCGTGTACGACCCGCTCCTGGACAGCCCGATCCGCCACATCCTGGTCCGCCACGAGCAGGGGGCCGGGCACATGGCGGAGGGCTACGCCCACGTGACCGGGCGGCCGGGGGTCGCCATGGTGACCTCGGGCCCGGCGGCCACGAACATCGTGACGCCGCTCTGCGACGCCTACATGGACTCGATCCCGATGGTGGTGATCACCGGCCAGGTGCCGGTGGGGGCCATCGGGACCGACGCCTTCCAGGAGTGCGACACGATCGGCATCACGCGGTCGGTGACCAAGCACAACGAGCTCGTCACCCGTGCCGAGGACATCCCCCGCGCGGTCCGGGAGGCCTTCCACATCGCCACCACGGGTCGCCCCGGCCCCGTGCTCCTCGACATCCCGAAGGACATCGTCGACCCGAGGAACCCCAACTCGGCGATGAGCTGGTACTGGCCGAGCGACACCGAGGTGCAGGCGGGCCTGCCGGGCTACGACCCCGTCACCGTCGGGGACCCCGAGAAGGTGCGCCAGGCGGCGGAGCTCATCCTGCAGTCGGCCCGCCCCGTCATCTACGCCGGCGGGGGGATCCTCAAGGCCCGCGCGGCACGGGCGCTGCTCGAGCTGGCCGAGCTCTGCGACATCCACGTCGTCACCACGCTGATGGCCCGCGGCGCCTTCCCGGACTCGCACCGCCTCGCCCTCGGCATGCCGGGCATGCACGGCAACTACACGGCCGTCACGTCGATGCAGCGGTCCGACCTCCTCATCGCACTGGGGAGCCGCTTCGACGACCGGGTCACCGGCCGCATCCCCGACTTCGCCACCGAGGCGAAGATCATCCACGTCGACATCGACCCCGCCGAGCTCGGCAAGGTCCGCCGCCCCGACGTCGGCATCGCCGGCGACTGCCGCCTGGTCATCGAGGCGCTCGTCGAGGTGCTGCGGGAGCGGCTCGCCGCCGGGGCCAGCACGCCCGACCGGACGCCGTGGAAGCAGACGATCTCGGGCTGGCAGGAGCTGCACCCGCTGACCTACCGCCAGTCCGACCCGGGTGAGGCCCTGAAGCCGCAGTTCGTCCTCGAGCAGCTGCGCGACAACGCCCCCGCCGACTGCATCGTGGCCTCGGGGGTGGGCCAGCACCAGATGTGGGCGTCGCAGTACTGGCGGTTCGAGCAGCCCTACACCTGGGTGAACTCGGGTGGTCTCGGCACGATGGGCTTCTCCGTCCCCGCGGCCATCGGCGCGAAGGTCGGCCGTCCCGACGCGATGGTGTGGGCGATCGACGGCGACGGCTGCTTCCAGATGACGGCGCAGGAGCTGGTCACGGCGGCGGCCGAACGGATCCCCGTCAAGGTGGCGATCCTCAACAACGCCTACCTCGGCATGGTCCGGCAGTGGCAGGAGATGTTCTACGAGGAGCGGTACTCCGAGGTGTACCTGTCGCCGGACCTCCCCGACTACAAGCTCTGGGCGGAGGCGATGGGCTGCGTCGGCATGCGGGTCGAGTCGCCGGAGGAGGTCGAGTCGGCCATCCAGAAGGCCAACGAGATCGACGACCGCCCCGTGGTCATCGACTTCCGCACCGACAGCGCGGAGAAGGTGTTCCCGATGGTGCCGGCCGGCAAGAGCAACGACGACATCATCACCGACCCCGCGCTCGGCGAGGACTTCGTCCAGTGACCGACGAGCCGCAGCCCCACCACCTGCTCTCCGTGCTCGTGGAGAACAAGGCCGGCGTCCTCGCGCGGATCGCCGGGCTGTTCGCCCGCCGCGGGTTCAACATCCTGAGCCTGGTCGTCACCTCGACCGAGGACGAGCGGTTCAGCCGCATCACCATCGAGGTCGACGTCGCCTCGGCTCCGCTCGACCAGGTGAAGAAGCAGCTCGACAAGCTGGTCAGCGTCCTCGAGATCCACGAGATCGATCCCACCCGGTTCGACGGCTTCCAGGAGCGCCTGCGAGCCTTCACCGAGCTCCCCGCCTAGCCACCTGAGAAGAAGGGCTCCCGATGGCCAACGTGTACTACGAGAAGGACGCCGACCGATCGCTGATCGCCGGCCGGAAGGTGGCCGTGATCGGCTACGGGTCGCAGGGGCACGCGCACGCGCTCAACCTCAAGGAGAGCGGCATCGACGTGCGGGTCGGGCTGCGGGAGAGCTCCTCGTCGGTGGCCAAGGCCGAGTCGGCCGGTCTGCGGGTGCTCCCCGTGGCGGAGGCGGCGAAGGAGGCCGACCTCGTGATGCTCCTGGGGCCGGACACCGAGCACAAGGCGATCTTCAACGAGCACATCGCGCCGAACCTGCAGCCGGGCGACGCCCTGTTCGTGGGCCACGGCTTCAGCGTCCGCTTCAAGCAGGTGGTGGCGCCGGCCGAGGTGGACGTCGCCCTGGTGGCGCCGAAGGGCCCCGGTCACCTCGTGCGCCGCACCTACACCGAGGGCGGCGGCGTGCCGTGCCTCATCGCCGTGGCCCAGGACGCCAGCGGCACCGCCCACGGCCTCGCGCTGGCGTACGCCGACGCCATCGGCGGGGCCCGGGCCGGCGTGCTCGAGACCACCTTCGAGGAGGAGACCGAGACCGACCTCTTCGGCGAGCAGGTGGTGCTCTGCGGCGGCCTGACCGCGCTCGTGCAGGCCGGGTTCGAGACGCTCGTCGACGCGGGGTACCAGCCCGAGTCGGCCTACTTCGAGTGCCTCCACGAGCTGAAGCTCATCATCGACCTCATGTACGAGCAGGGCATCGCCGGCATGCGGTACTCGATCTCCGACACGGCCGAGTACGGCGACCTCACGCGCGGCCCGCGGATCATCACCGACGCGGTGAAGGCCGAGATGCGGAAGATCCTCGACGAGATCCAGGACGGCCGCTTCGCGGAGGAGTGGGTGGCGGAGAGCGAGTCCGGTCGGAAGCGGTACAAGGAGCTCCAGGCCGCGGGCAAGGCCCACCAGATCGAGGTGGTCGGCGAGCAGCTGCGGGCGATGATGCCCTGGATCTCCGCCGGCAAGCAGCGGGTCCAGGACGTCAGCGGCGGATGAGCAGCGCCAGGTAGTCCTGCATCCCGTCCCACGCGCCCGGCGCGTGGGACACCAGCTCCACGGTCCGGCCCGTCGCGGCGGCGACCCGGGCCACGACGCGCGCCGGGTCGTGGAAGGCCACGCCGTAGTCGCCCCGGCGGTGGTGCGGGTACGGCACGTAGGCCGCGCCGTCGGCCGTCAGCGCCGTTCGGACGGCGTCGGTGGCCGCGCCCATGCCCGGCCCGAACGAGGCGAGGCTGTCCACCATGGAGGGCGGGAGGACGGAGAGGACGACGACGGCCCGGTCCGCCGTCGCACGGTCGAGCGCGACCCAGAGGTCCTGCTCCGCGAACGGTGGGAGGTGGGTGACCACCGATCCCATCCAGGTGAGGTCGTACGGCGCATCCGGGAACGACGTCCGGCTCAGCGGGCGCCGGGCCCGGGCCGGGGTGGCGCCGAAGGCCCTGGCGCAGAACCGGACCGCGCTGGTGTCGACGTCGCAGGCCGTCCACGGCACCGCCAGCTCCTGCACGAGGTGACGGAGGACGCGTCCGTGCCCGCAGCCGAGGTCGAGGGCCCGCTGCACGTCGAGGTCGACCGCCCGCGCTGCCTCGGCGACGAAGCGGGCCGCGCCTGCCCCCGTGCGGGCGTACTCCTCCGCGGAGGCGGACGTCGCGAGCATCACGTCGTTGCGGTGCACGGGCCCGCTGATGCCAGGCACGACCCGCGCCGGCAGCAGGTCCCCGATCGCCATGCGCACACGGCGCGCCGCCCAGTAGGCGGGGGGGATCCGCTTGAGCGCGTCGCCGGCGGGCACCGTCCGGCTACATCGTCTCGGCGAAGCTGACCTCGCCCTCGCCGCGGAGGACGTTCTTCAGCAGCTTCCCGCTCGCGTTGCGGGGCAGCTTGTCGTGCCACAGCTCGACGTAGGCCGGCACCTTGAACGCGGCGAGGCCCTCGGCCACCCACTGGCGCACCTCGGCCTCCGTGAGGCTCGAGCCCTCCTCGAGCTGGACGACGGCCTTGACCTCCTCGCCCAGCTCCGGGTGGGGCACGCCGATGATGGCGGCGTCGGCGATGTCGGGGTGGTTCACGAGGCGCTGCTCGATCTCGACGCAGTAGATGTTCTCGCCGCCGCGGATGATCATGTCCTTCTTGCGGTCGGTGATGAACAGGAAGCCGTCGTCGTCGACGTGCCCGATGTCGCCGGTGTGGAGCCAGCCGTCCGGGTCGATGGCCTCGGCGGTGGCCTCGGGCTTGTTCCAGTAGCCCGCCATCAGGATCGGGCCCGTGATGCAGACCTCCCCGGTCTGGTCCGGGCCGAGCTCCGCGCCCCGCTCGTCGACGATCTTCAGCCGCACGGTCGGCACCGGTGGGCCGACCGACGTCGGGCGCTCGATGGCGTCCTGCCCGGAGATCACGGTGGCCACGGACGAGGTCTCGGTGAGCCCGTACGCGTTCGCCGTGGACGAGACGTTCGGGAACGTGTCGCGGATCATCCGCTGGAGCTCGTCGGCCGACGGCGACCCGCCGAAGGCGACGCTGCGGACCGAGCTCGTGTCGTAGTCGTGGCGGTCCGGGTGCTCGCACACCCGCCACACCATCGTCGGGACCGTCGCCCACACCGTGACCCCGTGCTCCTGGATCAGCTGCAGCGCGGTCTCCGGCGTGAAGCGGCCCTCGGGCATCACGAGCTTGAGCCCGGCCAGCAGGCCCACGACGAGCGTCGAGTGGCAGCCCGAGACGTGGAACAGCGGTGAGGTGAAGAGCGAGACGTTCTGGCCCGCCGTCTCCGGGAGCGCGCCGCCGCCCGCCATCGACCCGGCCACCGCGTTGAACATCGTGTTCTGCAGGTTGGCGATCATGCTCCGGTGGGTGGAGATGGCGCCCTTTGGTCGGCCCGTCGTGCCCGACGTGTAGAAGATGACCGCGGGGTCGTCCTCCGCGATCTCCTGGTCGACGAAGTCGTCGCGCGGCTCAGCCGTGAGCTCGTCGAACCGGTGCAGTCGCGCGTCACCGTCCATGCCGACGTCCGCGGGGGAGCAGTCGACGAGGAAGACGTGCTCGAGGTCGGGCGCCTCGCCGAGGTGCGCGGCGACCCGCTCGAAGCGCTTCCGGTCCGCCACGAGCACCTTCGCCCCGGAGTCCTGGAGGCCGTAGACGATCTCGTCCGTGGTCCACCAGCCGTTGAGGCCGACGAGGATCGCGCCCTGCGAGACGGCGGCCCAGAACGCCATGCACCACTCGGGGTTGTTCTGCGACAGCACCGCGACCCGGTCGCCCTTGCCCAGGCCGAACCGGTCGCGCAGCGCGTGGGCCACGCCGTTGGCCGTGCGCACGAACGTGGCGAAGCCGTAGGTCCGGTCGCCGTAGACGATGAACGTCTGGTCGTCGCCCCGCATGAGGCCGACCTCGGCCACCTGCCGGAGCGACCGCATGCGCTCCTTGTAGACCTCCATCGGCCGTCCGAGGACCTCCTCGGTCACCACCTCGAACATCCCCCCGGGGCCTGTCAGCTGGTCCCGCACCTCGGCGTTGGTCGGCATGGGGTCGCAAGGTACTGCGGCCTGGACCGTCCCGATCTCGGACAACTACTATCCGAGATATGCGGATGAGCGATGGCGTCGAGTGGGCCCTGCACTGCTGCACGGTCCTCGCGGCACTGCCCTCGGACCAGGCCCTGCCGGCCGCCCGGCTGGCGGAGTTCCACGAGGTGCCGCCGGCGTACCTGGCCAAGCACCTCCAGGCCCTCACCGCCGCCGGGATCGCTCGGTCGGTGCCGGGGCCCCGTGGCGGCTACCGGCTGGCCCGGCCCCCGGCGGAGGTGTCGGTGCTCGAGGTCGTGCTGGCCGTGGAGGGCGACGACCGGGCCTTCCGCTGCAGCGAGATCCGCCAGCGGGGACCGGCCGCCGGTGGCCGCGAGCTGTACCGCCGGCCCTGCGGCATCGCGCGGGCGATGTGGCAGGCGGAGGACGCGTGGCGGGCCGAGCTCGCCGCGACGTCCATCGGGGACCTGCTCGTCGAGCTGATGGCCACCGTGCCGGCGGCGCAGCTCGTCCGGGGGGCCGAGTGGATCCAGTCCGTCGAGATCACGAGGAGGAGCAGGACATGAAGGTCTTCGTCACCGGAGGCACCGGGGTGGTCGGGACGCGGGCGATCCCCGCGCTGGTGGCGGCCGGGCACGAGGTCACCGCGGTCGCCCGCTCGGCCGACAAGGCCGCGCTCGTGCGCGAGCTGGGCGGGAGGCCCGTCGAGGCCGACCTGTTCGACGCCGACGCGGTGAAGGACGCGGTCGCCGGCCACGACGCGATCGCCAACCTGGCCACGAGCATCCCGCCGCTGAGCAGGGCGAGCAGGCCGAAGGCGTGGGAGGCGAACGAGCGCATCCGGCGGGTCGCGTCGAGGCTGCTCGTCGATGCCGCCCTCGCCACCGGCGCCACCCACGTCGTGCAGGAGTCGATCGCGTTCCCGTACGTCGACAACGGCGACCGGTGGATCGACGAGGACCACCCGGTCGACCACGCGCTCGGGCCCTTCGGCGGCGCGGGCGTGGCCGAGGGCGAGACCGCCCGGTTCACCGAGGCCGGCGGCACCGGGGTGGTCCTCCGCTTCGCGCAGTTCTACGCAGCGGAGGCCACCCACACGGTGGCGTTCAACCGGGCCGTGCGGTGGTTCCGGCTGAACCCGTTCTTCGGCGATCCCGACGCGTACACGTCGTTCGTCCACGCCGACGACGCCGGATCCGCCGTGGCGGCCGCGCTGCGCGCCCCCGCCGGGATCTACAACGTGGTCGACGACGAGCCCATGACCCGGGCCGAGGCCGGCCAGGTCGTGGCGGCGGCCAACGGGCGACGGCGCGCCTACGCG
>DATFFY010000351.1:0-2888 GCA_035249805.1 Acidimicrobiales bacterium
GGACGGCGAGGTCCGGCCGACGCGCGGCACCCTCGCCCTGCGGGTGCTCGCACCCGGCGCGGGCGACGTGGCACCCGTGCCGACCGGTCCCGAGCTCGAGGCCTACGACCGCTTCCACCTGCTCCGGTGCACCGCCGACGAGCAGGAGCTGTGGAGCTGGGACGGCGAGTCGATGGCGCACGCCGCGCTGGAGCCGGGGCTGCACATCGTCGTGAACGGCGGCCTCGACGTGGACAGCGATCCGCTGGTGCCGCACTTCGCGCCGCTGCTGGCCGAGGTGCTCGACGCCGACCTGGCTGCGGGGCACTGGGGCGGTTGGCCGGCCCTCCTCACCGGCGATGGGCTCGCGGGCGACGACGAGCGGGCGCTCCTCGTCGAACGGGTGATCGAGGGCCACGCGTACGGCTCGACCTCGGGGGCGCTCGTCGCCCTCGCGGCGGGCGGGGGCGTGCGGTACGACTTCACCGCGACCCCGTCGGACCCCGGCTCCTGGGTCAGCGTCCTGTCGTGCTGACACCTCCCGTCGCCGAGCCCGGGCTGTCCTCCGAGCCGGAGGGGGCGTCCTCGCCCGCCTCCCGCCGCCGGCTCTGGGTCGTCCTCGCCGTCGCCGCGGTGCTCGCGGTCGTGGCCTTCGCGATCGAGGTGCTGCGCCCGGACGGCCCGCCCTCGTCGCCTCCCGGCAGCTGGTCGCTCGCGCCCCACGCCGGCCTCGGGGCCTGGGTCGACGCGTACGACTGGACCCTGGAGCTCGGCGGACCGACCCCACCGGTCGACGTCGAGGACATCGACGCGATGGCGGACGCCGGGATCCAGACGCTGTACCTCCAGACGTCGCACCGCCGGTCGACGTCCGACGTCATGGAGCCCGAGCGGCTCGAGGAGCTGATCGACCGCGCCCACGAGCGCGACCTGCACGTCGTTGCCTGGTACCTCCCGACGTTCCTCGACCCGGCCGACGACCTGGCCCGACTCGTGGCGGCGTCGGAGCTGCGGGTCGACGGCCTGGGCGTCGACATCGAGGCCACGGACGTCGTCGACGTCGCCGAGCGCAACCGCCGGCTGCTCGCGCTGTCCGAGGACCTGCGCGCCGCGGTCGGCGACGACAAGGTGCTCGCCGCGATCACGTTGTCGACCGTCCACACGCAGGTGGTCAACCCGGCGTTCTGGCCCGACTACCCCTACGCGGAGCTGGCCCGCCGGTACGACGTGCTCATGCCGATGGCGTACTGGACCCTGCGGACCGGCGAGCTGCGGGCGGCGGAGCGGTACGTCGGTGAGAACATCGACCGGCTCCGCGCCGTCGCCGGCCCCGACGTCCCGATCCACGCCATCGGCGGGATCGCGGACGACGCCACGACCGAGGACCTCACGGGGCTGCTCTCCGCCATCGACGAGCGCGAAGCCATCGGCGGCAGCCTGTACGACTGGGTCACCTCCACCCCACGGCAGTGGGAGGTCCTCCAGCCCCTGCGCACCCTCCGGGCCTTCGCGGTGCTGCTGGACGAGTAGCGGTCAGCGAGCGGATTGCTTGGCGCGCAGCTTGATCATGGCCCCGGCGAGGCCGAGCACACCCAGAGCAAGCCGGCTGGCGTCGATGGCGGAGACCCAACGGACCTCGCCACCCCTGATCACATAGGCCCCGACCGGCCAGCTGATGCCGAGCCAGCCGCCGCCGCTGCCACCCCCGGCGTGCTCCCCCTCGGGGGGACCTTCACCCCCGCCGCCGCCACCCGCGCCGATCACCCACGCCGCGGGGATGACCATGGCGCCGTCGTGCTCCACGACCGGGCCGTAGGACCGGCCCGCGGTGAGGCTCTCGCCGGCCTTCGCCAGCAGCGTCTCGACGTCGAACCCCATGGATCCCTCCAGCCTCGGTCGCACCACGGTGCCCAGGATCGCGGATCCTGCCGGGTTGCACCTCGGATCTCCTCGGGCAGACTGGCAGACGGCGGGCAACGCCAGGTGGGCGGGAGGAGGATCACCAGATGCGCGTCGCCGTGATCGCGCCGCCGTGGGTCCCCGTTCCCCCGCAGGGCTACGGGGGGACCGAGCTCGTGCTCGACACCCTGTGCCGGGAGCTGGTCCGCCAGGGTCACGACGTGCTCCTGTGCGCCACGGCCGACAGCCGCTGCCCGGTGGAGCGGCGGTGGACCTACGGCGAGGCGCTCGGCATCGCGGCGATCGCGCCGGGCCCAGAGCTCCGCCACGCGCTGGACGCGCACGAGGCCATCCGGTCCTGGGGGGCCGACATCGTCCACGACCACACCCTGTCCGGCCCCCACCTCGCGGTCGGGCGGGAGGGCCCGCCCGTGATCACGACGAACCACGGGCCCTTCGACGGCGATCTCGCCGCCCTCTACCGGCGGCTGGCCGACCGGGTTCCGGTGCTGGCCATCTCGCACCACCAGGCCGCCACGGCTGGTGACATCCCCATCGCCGCGGTGATCCACCACGGCATCGACGTGGCCGGGGTGCCCATCGGGTCCGGGGCGGCAGGGCATGTGCTGTTCCTCGGGCGCATGTCGCCGGACAAGGGCGTGCACGTCGCCATCGAGGTCGCCCGCGGCGCGGGCGTGCCCCTGAAGATCGCCGCCAAGATGAGCGAGAAGGACGAGCGCGAGTACTTCGACGCCTGCGTGCGGCCGCTGCTCGGCGGCGGGGACGTCGAGTACCTCGGGGAGGTCGGCGGCTCGGCGAAGCGAGCGCTCCTCGCCGACGCGCTGTGCCTCCTCAACCCCATCCGCTGGCCCGAGCCGTTCGGGATGGTGATGGTCGAGGCCCTCGCGGTGGGCACGCCCGTCCTGGCCACCCCGTGCGGCGCCGCGCCGGAGATCGTCGACGACGGCGTCACTGGGTTCCTGCGCTCGGACGTCGCGTCGCTGACGGCC
>DATFFY010000352.1:0-3058 GCA_035249805.1 Acidimicrobiales bacterium
GGCGCCGGCGAGGTCGGGCCGCAGGAACCACGGGCTCGCGTACGCCACGGCCCTCCCCAGTGATCTGAACGGGTCGACCGCATAGGGCTCCGCGGGAGCCTCGGGGTCCGAGAGCCGGAGCAGGGCCCACGGCGACGTCTCGGCGTCGAGCGGGACGTCGAACGCGACGACGGGCTGATCCGGACCCGGCACGGTCACCCGCTCGACGTGCGCGATCACGGGCAGGCCGCCCGCGGGGCCGGCCACGAGCAGCTGGGCCAGGAGGTGCTTGCCGTGCCACTGGGGACCCTTGTCGACGTCGATCCGGATCGGGACGGTGCCCTTGCGGTGGGCCACGTCGCCGCCCATGCGCACCCCCGCCGCCGTGGCGTCGAGGCGCAGCCCCGTGAGCCGGGTGGCGAAGAAGCGCCGAGCCTCCAGCGCCTCCCGCACGCCGTCGCGGGTGAGCGAACGCAGCCACAGGCCCGCACGGCCCTTGCCCTCGGCCACGTCGAAGGTGCCGCTGTGCTCATCGGTGACGCCGAGCGAGCCGACCCTCCACCCCGCGTTGAGGATGGCGTTGACGGGACTCTCCTCGCCGTCGGCCAGGCCTCGGAAGAGGTAGTCGCCGGGCCCGTTGAAGAGCTCGACCGAGACCATGCGGTCGCGGACCTCGCCGAAGAACTGGAAGTCGTTGAAGTTCCCGTGGCCGTTCGGGTGGTTGAACCCGGCGAGCGCGTCGGCCCCGCCCCCGCCGAGCCCCGTGCCCGTGACCGGCTGCTGCAGCCAGGCGTAGAAGCCGTCGATCGTCGACGTCGGCGGCACCACGGGGGCGAGGGCAGAGGCCAGGCCGGCGAAGCCTTGGTCGACGTCGTCTCGGAGGAAGGCCAGCAGCGCGTCAGGGTCGACGAGGCTGCCGGTGCTGACGGGGTCGATCCACTGCTCGCTGAACCACACGTTGATGTGGCCCAGGTGCGGGGTCGTCCACTCGAACCCTCGGAGAGCGACGAACTGGTCGGGCACCGTCGCCGCGTCGGCGAGCTGCTTCGTACGGGCCCATCCGGGGTCGTCGAAGCCCGTGATGGCGCTGCACGAGCCGCACACCGAGTCGCCGGCGAGCGAGCCGAGCACCGCGTGGTCGGTCAGGGCGGCGACGTCGAGCCCCGCGGCCCGCAGCTGCGCGAACGCGCCCTCGACATCCGCCGCGCCGTCGGAGAGGAGGGTGTGGTTGTGCAGGTCGGTGTGGGCTAGTCGCAACCCGTCGTCCGGGTGGAGGCGGCTGGCCCGGCTCGTGCCCGCGCCGTCCGCGGTGCGCAACATGCCGTGGGCCAACGCGCCCTTGGGTGTGAGCGCGAGCATCGCTCCCGCGGCGGCGCCCCCCAACAGCAGCTCCCGCCGGCGCATCGTCCCTCCCCCAGGGTCAACCCGGCGTGGACGGTAGCGGCTTCTCCATGTCGAGGACCTCCGTCGTGTACCAGTCGACGGCGCCGCCGGGGCCGTCGACCTCCCAGCCCGTCTGGCGAGTGCCCACCCCGCGGTACCCGAGGCGCTCGTACAGCGCCTGGGCCCGGGGGTTGTCGACCTCCACGGACAGCACCGCGAGCCGGCAACCCCGGGCGCGCATCCGCGCCTCCGCCTCCTCGAGGAGGCGGGTGCCCAGCCCCAGCCCCTGCAGCTCGGCGCGCACGACGACCTGCCAGATCACGCCCCGCCACCGCGCCACGCCGTAGTCGATGCCCGCCTTCGCGACCGGCGTGCCGTCCGGGCCCCGCGCGACGAGGTACTCGGCCTCGCCGTCGGCGATCCGCTCGAGCTGCCTGGCCACCGAGCGCAGGTGGGCCCTCGAGCCGGACCAGTCGAGGTGGCCGAGGTCGTCGGCCCGCAGGTCGTCGATGCGAAACGAGCCGGGCCCCTCCCCCTCGAGGGTCGCCCTGAGCGAGGCCACGTCGTCGGGCGTCACCTCGCGGAGCGTACGGGGATGGCGCGGGTCCCCGTCGGGAACGCCCCCCTGGGCAAGGAGGTGCACCATGCCGAGGACCGATGATCCGCTGGAGCTCGAACGCGCCGGCCTGCGGGCGCTGAGCGGCGAGGGCGATCCCGCCGTGTTCTACAAGGAGGTGCTGGCCGACGACGTGCTCATGCTCCTCCCGGGTGGCCTCGTCATCGATGATCGCGACACGGTGATCGCGTCGATGGCCGAGGCGCCGCCGTGGGACGAGTTCGAGGTGCTCGACGAGCGGGTCCTCCGGCTGGGCGAGAGCGCGGAGGTCGTGGCCTACCGCGCCAAGGCCCGCCGCGGCGGCCAGGGCTACGAGGCGCTCTTCAACAGCACCTACATCCGCCACCACGGCGCCTGGCACCTCGCGGTGCACCAGCAGACCCCCGTCTGACGGTCACTGCTGCAGGGCCCAGCCCCACTCGTCGCTGCGGGCGAAGGCCCGGCGGGCCCACCAGATCGACCAGGTCATGAGGGCCAGCATCACGGGGAAGCCCGTCATGAGGCTCACCACGATGAACTGGTCGACGTCGCCATGGCGGAGCTGCAGGACGCGCACGCACCCGCGCACGAGGAAGACCGTTCCCCAGGCCAAGGACACCGTCGTGAAGACGCGCCGGAACGTCGCGGATGCCCGCACCTCGTCCGGGAAGTCGTAGAACTCGCCGGCGAACATCCCGGCCAGCGGTCGGTGGATCACCACCGATCCGAGGAACGCGAAGCTCCAGGCGAAGCCGGTGAGCACCTGCGGCGCCAGGAAGGCGCGGGCGTCGTCGGCGATGAGCCCGACGGTCCCCTGGATCACGACGACGAGGAGGGCGAGCCAGGCCAGCAACCCGGTGCGACCCTGCTTCTGCGCCCGCAGCCAGGCGCCGACGGCCACCACCGCCGCGCAGGCGATGCCGAAGCCGAGCCCCACCGTGCGGTAGCCGACGTAGAACCCGAGGCTCGGTGCCAGCCCGTCGGTCGCGAACCGCGGCGCCCCTCGTCGCACGAGCTGCCGGAACGTGCTCGTCTGCGCCTCCGCCAGCGCGACCTGGTAGGCAACCAGGTCCTCGTCCACCTCGTCCCCCGCCACCGCTC
>DATFFY010000353.1:0-7240 GCA_035249805.1 Acidimicrobiales bacterium
CGGCCGCCACCGCCGCCACGTGGTCGCCGCCGGCCGGCGGTCGGGTCGTGTCCAGCGCCTGCAGCCACGCGTCCATCGACGGGTAGGCGTCGGGCTGCGTGAGCAGGCCGCGCCAGATGGCCTGGCTCGCGTCCTGCCCGGTCCGCTCCCGCAGCCGGGCCCGCACGACGAACGGCCGGACCGACTCGTGGATGTTGGCGATCGGGATCAGGTCGAGGTACGGCGCCACGTCGAGCACCGGCGTCTCGGCGATGGCGCCGCGGCCGATGACCCCGCCGAGCCGGTACGTGAGCGCGGCCACCTCCGACGACATCTCGTGGCGGGTCGCTTGGTGGTTCCCGTCGATGTCGTAGCCGCCGACGCGGCGGTTGAGGTCGACGAACCGCGCGAAGTCGATGACCCCGGCCCGCAGGGCCCCGAGCCCGTACTGCACGCCCACGTTGTCGAGCGGGCGGCGTGCGAACCCGGTGGCCGGATCGACGCCGTACACGTTCACGTTGGCGTCCTGGATCGTGCAGCGCACCCCGTCGGGCCTCTCCGTCGGGTGGTACTTCCGGTCTGCCGGCACCGCGCAGCCGGACGTCGGGTCGAGGCGGTCGAGGAACGTGTCGATCCAGCTGTTGCAGATGCCGTTGAGCTCGTTGCCGCCGAGCAGGCCGTGGCCGTCCACCGCGGCCCGCTGCTCGTCGGTCCACTCGAGGGTGCTCGTGTCGTAGTAGCGGTGGAGCAGCCCGCAGTCGGTCACGGTCATCGCCGTGGTGACGATGTCGGCGAACGTCGCGCTCGGCATCGCGCCGGCGAGGAGGCCTGGCGCGTTGTTGATCGCGTTGTACTGCTGGAGCGCGGCGCCCGAGCCGTTCGTGCCGACGATCGCGTCCACCAGCCCGTACTGCTCGGAGATGTGCTCCTTCACCATCATGAGCGTCTCGACGCTGATCAGCGGGTTGCAGTGCACGCCGAAGGCGGTGAGCGTCGAGTGCACCGTGATGTCGCCCTTGCCGAGCCGATCCGTGATGCCGACGAGGTTGATGAGCAGGTTGTCCGCGTCGACGTTCGTCAGGTCGACGTTGCCGAGCACCGTCTCGGTGCTGTTCCGGCCCTGCGTGTAGCCGACCCCGCAGGACTCGCCGAAGGCGTGGTACACGCGGCCCGTCCAGGCCACCGCCTCGAACGGGGTCCCCCGCCCGCGGGCGGCGGGGTCGTCGAGCACGGCGAGCCGCGCGATCCCGCGGTTGATCGTGCGCGACTCCACCCGCACGACGAAGGGCACCACCCGGCCCGCGGCAGTCTCCGTGGCCATCGTGTCCTGGGGGTACGGCGCGTACGGGTCGGCCAGCTCGTGGAAGGCCTGGTCGACCGTCGTGCGAGCGAACCACTGGTACCGCGGGGCTGCGGAGCAGTCCTCGTCGAGGGGCGGGCCGAGGCCGGCCTGCTCCGTCTCGCAGCGGAACGGCGTCTGGTGCGGCCCCGAGATGACCGGACCGGTGACGGGGTGGTCGTGCACGACGAGCGTGGCCCGCTGGCCCTGCGCCACCGCCTCGAGGGTGTTGGGGCCGCGGCGGAGGCCGGTCACGAGCCCGGTCGCCGTGGCGCCCGAGCGGCGGAAGGCCCCGGTCACGTCCTCGCCGTCCCGCGTGACGACGAGGTCGGCGCCCGCGTCGAGCCCGCGCACGGCCACGAGCACGTCGCCCCCCGTCACGGCGTCGGGGAGCGTCGAGAGCGTCAGCAGCTCGATCTGGCCATCGGCCAGCGGCGGCGTGCGCAGGGTGTGCCAGTCGGCGGCGACCTCACCGGCGACGGCGTCGTCCCCTCGCGCGGGCTCGACCGCCACGGTCGCGAGCAGGGCCAGCGGCATCGCGGCCACGAGCAGCCGTCGTGCGATCGTCCTCCTGCGCAGGAGCGACACGCTCCCCTCCCCCGTCGTGCCGCCCGGCCCGGCGGACCATAGCGGGAGCGGAGGAGGTGCCCGGCTGACCCGCCGCGGGTGCAGCTGGTGACCTGACCCCGGGGGGTGGCGGGTCAGCCGGGCACGGGCACGACCTCGTCGAGCAGGTCGTCGAGGTCGCCGTCGTCGAGCTCCTCGGCGAGCTCGACGGCGGCAGGGACGTCGCGGGGCAGCAGCTTGAACGCGGCGACCGCCGCGATCACCACCACACCGGAGCCGGTCAGCGCGGCGAGGTGCACACCGTCCATGAACGCGTCCTTGGCCGCGTCGATCAGGCCCGTGCCGGACGCGCCGAGCCGCTGGGCGACCTGGAAGGCGCCGACCATGCCCGTCTCCGCCACCGCCCGGTCCGCCGCCCCGAGCCCCGCGGTCGCGCCGTCGATGGACGACGTGTAGGCCGAGGTCAGCAGGGAGCCGAGCACCGCGACGCCGAGGGCGCCGCCGAGCTCGCGCGTCGTGTCGTTCATGGCCGAGCCGACGCCGGCCTTGCCCAGCGACACCGACGACATGATCAGCGTGGTGAGCGGTGTCATCGTGATCGACATGCCCGCGCCGAGGAACAGGATCGGGCCGTACATCCACCAGATCGACGTGTCGGTCCCCATCCGCGAGAAGAGGACGAGGCCAACTGCCACCGCGCCGAGGCCCACCGGCACGACGCGGGCGCTGCCGTAGCGGGCCACGAGCGTGGGCGCCTGCGGGGCGAGCGCCATCATCACGATGGCCATCGGCAGCTGGAAGAGGCCGGACTCGAGGGGCGTGTACCCGAGCACGAGCTGGAAGTACTGCGACATGAGGAAGAACGTGCCGAACATGGCGAAGAAGACGAGCGTCATGCCGCCCGAGGCCACGCTGAAGCGACGGTCGCGGAAGAGGCGCAGGTCGAGCATGGGGTGCCGAGCGGTGAGCTCCCTCCACCCGAAGAGCGCGAGCACGACGCCGGAGGTCCCGAAGATGGCGAGCGACTCGGCGCCCAGCCAGCCGTGGCTGGGTCCCTCGATGATCCCGTAGACGAGGGAGCCGAGCCCCACGATCGAGAGGAGCGCGCCCGCGATGTCGAGCGGGGGCTGCTCCGGGTCCCGGGACGTCGGCAGGAGCAGGTGACCGGCCACGAGGGCGAGCACGATCACGGGCACGTTGACCAGGAACACGCTGCCCCACCAGAAGTGCTCGAGCAGCCAGCCGGAGGCGATGGGGCCGACGGCGGCGCCGCCGCCCGCGATGCCGGCCCACACGCCGATCGCCTTCGGGCGCTCGTGGGCGGGGAACACGTTCGTGAGGATCGACAGGGTCGAGGGCATCACGAAGGCCGCGGCGAGGCCCATGAGCGCCCGGCCCACGATCACCTGCGCGGAGGTGTCGCCGACGGCGGCGAACAGCGTGCCGGCGAGGAACAGCACGAGCCCGGCCTGGAGGGTGCCCTTCCGGCCGAAGCGGTCGCCGATGGTGCCGGCGGTGAAGAGCATCCCGGCGAAGACCAGGGCGTACGAGTCGACCATCCACTGCAGGTCGGTGGTGGACGCGCCGAGGTCCTCCGCCAGCCGGGGGATCGCCACGTTCAGGGCGGTGTTCCCGATGATGACGATCATCAGGCTGGTGCAGAGCACCGCGAGGATCGCCCAGCGGCGGGCGTGGACGGCCGGGTCGATCCCGGGCTCCAGGGCGTCGGTGTCGGACATGGGGGGCTCCAGATGTTCCGCTACGGGCACGATGCGGAACGAACCTACCGGCGGAGCCCGGGATCTCGGCGCGGGATTGCGGCGTGAACCCTGTCACACCAAGGGCGAGGCACGTTCCACTACGCTGGCGTCCGTGGCACGCCCACGCAGCGAAGAGGCTCGGCAGGCGGCCCTCGAGGCGACCGTGGACCTCGTCCTCGCCAACGGCATCGAGGGGGTGACCTTCGAGGACGTCGCCGCCCGCTCGGGCGTCGCGAAGACCACGCTGTACCGCCACTTCGGGTCGAAGCCGGCGATGGTCGTCGAGGCGGCCCGATCGTGCTTCGTCCTGCACTCCACCCCCGACAGCGGTGACCTGGCCGAGGACCTCCGGATCATCTTCGAGCAGGGCAAGCAGGCCGAGGAGGAGCGGCGGGTGCCGGACCTCATCCCCGCCCTGGTGGCCGCGGGCGACCGCGACCCCGAGCTCGCCGCGCTCGTCGCCCAGATGCTGGAGGAGAAGCGCCGTCCGATCCGCACGGTGCTGCAGCTCGCCCAGCTGCGGGGCGAGATCGGCCACGACGTCGACCTCGACGTGGCGTACACGCTCGTCGTCGGGCCCTTCGTGATGCGCCGGATGATCGACCGCATCGACATCACCGACGACTTCCGCGAGGCCGTCCTCCGCCACGCGGTCGCCGCCCTCCGCGCCACCACGGACAGAGCCGCCGTCTAGCCGTCCCGTCTGGCAGGATCGGCCCGGGCGGGGAAGGGGGCCAGGTGCCGGAGACCAGCGTGACCACCGAGGTCGAGATCGTGCGGGCGTTCCTCGCGGACCTCGAGCAGCTCGACGTCGACGCCGCCTCGGAGTGGCTGGCCGAGGACGTGGTGTACCAGAACGTGCCGCTCCCGGCCGCGCGCGGCAAGCAGGCGGTCGAACGCCAGCTGCGCCTCCTCGAGCGCTTCGGCAACAGGTTCGAGGCGCGGGTCCACAACATCGCCTCCGACGGGCCGATCGTGCTGACCGAGCGCACCGACGTGCTGGTGATCGGTCGACTCGAGGCCTCGTTCTGGGTGTGCGGCACCTTCGAGGTGCGCAACGGCCGCATCGTCCTGTGGCGCGACTACTTCGACTACGCGAACGTCGTGGTGGCCTTCCTCAAGGGGGCCGTCCGCGCCCTCCTCGGCCGCCGATGACGACCGCTGGCGGCGCACGGTCGCTCGAGGCGTGGGCGCTGATCCGCCAGATGCTCGACGACATGCTGGCGATGGTCCAGGCCGACGCCGAGACCGAGCTCGAGCTGCTCGAGGGGCTGCGCGTCCTCGGTCGCGTCACCGCCCTGTGCTCGGAGCTGTCGCTCGACGTGGACCACGCGCGGCCCTGGTTCTTCAGCATGAACAGCGAGGCCCGCTTCGTCGGTGGCCCGAACCCCGACGGCGAGTACCTCCTCGCGATGGTGGACGGCGCGCGGCGGTACCGCATCACGGGCGAGCGCGGCACGAGCGCGTACCTCGGCATCCAGGTGCTCGCCGGCACCGGCCTCACGCCGCGGCGCATGGCGGCCCACGTCAGCGACGGTGACCTCGAGATCGGTCCCGACGGCCGCTTCGGCTTCGTGCTGGCGGCGTCGAAGCCGACCGAGGAGGAGCTGGGCGGCCTGCCGTGGGTCGAGGTGCCCGAGGACGCGTCGGCGCTGGTCGTGCGCGAGTACATCGCCGACCGCGGGGCCGAGGTGTCGGCCACCCTCGCGATCGATCCGCTCGACCCGGTCGGTCCCCCACCGCTGCCGACCGACGACGTGCTGGCGGAGCAGCTCACCGGCCTGGCGTGGACGATCGCCAAGCTGGCCACGCTCCACCGGACGATCAAGCCCGAGCTGCTGGACCAGCCGAACGTGCTCGTGACGGCCGAGGCCGCCGACCTGGGCGCCGCGGACACGACGCCGGACAACCTCTACATGATCGGGACCTTCCGGCTGGCACCCGACGAGGCCCTGGTGCTCGACCTCGAGCCCCCCGCCACGCGGTACTGGAGCGTCACGATCGAGAACATCTGGCACGAGTGCCTCGAGCCTCGCCGCCGGCACAGCTCGGTCACCAACGCGGCGGCGGTGCCCGCGCCCGACGGCACCGTGCGCGTCGTCGTGGCCGCCGAGGACCCCGGCGCCGGCTGCTGGCTCGACACCGGCGGCCGCCACCGCGGGTTCGTCCTCCTGCGCTGGCTCGACAACCCCAGCCCGCCCGTCGTCCGCACCCACGTGACCCGCCTCGCCGAGCTGAGGTGACCGAGCTGGCGAGCGAACCAGGAGCGCAGGCATCCCGGAGCTGCGAAGCGGCTCCGCGCTCACCGGGGCACGCGCTATCGGCCTCGGGGCTAGCCCGGTGAGCACTGTCGCGGAGCGCTTCGACCGGGACCGCCTGCTCGAGCAGGCCGTCGCGCAGGTGGGCGCCGACGACCTCGGCGAGCCCACGTGGCAGGACGGGCTGGACCTCCTGCTCGACGGCTTCGTCCACGAGGCCCGCCTCCACGAGCTCGGCGTGGAGATCGCGGCGGACGACGTGGTGGCCTACCTGGCCAACCGCCTCGCCGTCGTGGCGTGGGCGCAACAGCACCCCGAGGTGGCGGAGGGTCGGGTCGACCGGCCCATCGTCATCGTGGGCCAGCCCCGCACGGGCACGACGATCCTCTACGACCTCCTCGCGCAGGACCCGACCCTGCGCGCCCCCCTCACCTGGGAGGTCGACCACCCGGTCCCGCCGCCCGAGACCGCCACCTTCGACAGCGACCCTCGCATCGAAGCGACCCAGGCGCGCCTCGAGCTGGCCGACTCCCTGATCCCGGGGTTCACCGCGTTCCACCCGATGGGGGCGCGGCTCGCGCAGGAGTGCGTGCGCATCACGGCCGGCGACTTCCGCAGCATGATCTTCCCGATCCAGTACCGGCTGCCGACGTACGACCGCTGGCTCCTGGACGAGGCCGACCTCGCGCCCGCCTACCGCTGGCACCGGCGGTACCTGCAGCACCTGCAGTCGCGCCATCCCGCCGAGCAGTGGCTGCTCAAGTCGCCTGCGCACCTGTGGCACCTCGACGCGCTGGCCGCCGAGTATCCCGACGCGCTCGTGGTGCAGACGCACCGCGACCCCCTCCAGGTCATCTCCTCCGTCAGCGCGCTCGCCGCGCACCTGCGACGGATGGCGAGCGACCAGACGTCGATCCCCGAGGCGGCGGTCGAGTACGCCGACGACATCTTCCTCGGCCTCGAGCGAGGCATGGACGCCCGCGACCGCGGGGTGTTCCCTCCCGAGCAGCTGGTCGACGTGCACTTCGCCGACTTCGTCGCCGACCCGCTCGCCACGATCGCCGAGGTGTACGCCCGCCTCGGCCGCGAGCTCACCGACGACGCGGCGGACCGCATGCGGGCCTTCCTGGCCGAGCACCCTGGCGACGGTGGCGGGGGCGGGTCTCGCTACCGGTTCGCCGACACCGGCCTCGACGAGGTCGCGCTGCGCGAGCGCGCCGCGGCGTACCAGGAGCGCCACGGGGTGGCGTCGGAGGTGCTCCGGTAGGTCAACCGCTGCGTCGGCGGCGTTGGTTCGCGATCGTCAGCACCACCCGGCCGTTGACGAGGAGGAGCAA
>DATFFY010000354.1:0-2755 GCA_035249805.1 Acidimicrobiales bacterium
CGCTGCACCGCCGCCGCGGTCTGCGGCAGCTCCATGAGCTGCTCGGCCGTCTGCACCGTGCCGATGGCGTCGGACATCGAGGAGCCCGTCGTGCGGGCGACGTACGCCGCCGCCGACCGGTCGCCCTCCCCCTGCCACGTCCCCGACGTGACCATCGCGGCCGTCCCGGCGAGGCGAACGGCGTGCCCCAGCCGCTCCAGCCGAGCCCCCAGCTCGACGAGCCGCTTGGCGTCCCCGGCCGGCACCGCAGCCGCATCGAGCGCCGCGACGCGCACGGCGATCGACTCGGTGAGGGCGGCGATGGTCCGAACCAGCATCGAACAGACGTTCGCATACCGAGACACGTCGGTCAAGGCCCAGATGCGCGGAGATGCGTGGTGAGGACGGCGGCCGGGGCCGTCCTACGCTCGCGGTGTGACCGAGCCGGGCGCGTCCACCGACGACCGCTGGTCGCGCCTGTACGCGGAGCACCGGGAGAACCAGCGACGCGCCCGCGCCGAGCCGCCGCAGCGAGTGCCGAAGCTCGCGTTCGTCGTCCTCGTCCTGTTCTGGCCGGCGTGGGTCGCGCTGGGTCAGCTGCTCCTGTGGGCCGACTCCGTTCGAGATGATGACGAGCCCGAACGGATCTGTGCGGATGGGGTGGTGGAGCTCGATCCGCCCTGCGGCGTCGGCGTCCTGCCGGCCGGCACGGGCTAGCCCTCAGCCGAGCGCGGCGTCGGCGAGGAGCTCGACGGAGCGGAGGCGGGCCTCGGCCGTCGCGCCGGGGTGCACCGTGATGACCTCGTCCACGCCGGTGTGCGCGCGGAAGTCGTCGAGCTGGGCCACCACGACGTCGGGCGGGCCGACGGCCGTGTGCCGCATCATCTGGTCGATCACGACCGCCCGCGGGCTGCAGAGGATCTCGCGCACCTGGCCGTCGGTGAGGCGCTCGCCGTCGGGGCGCTTGAAGAGGCTGCGCACCCGTGCCCGCCGCGTGTGCTCGAGCTGCTCGGCGGCGGCGGCCGCGGTGTCGGCCGCGATCACGTTCATGCCCGCGATCGCGTAGGGCCGGTCGAGCTGCGCCGACGGCTCGAACTGCTCCCGGTAGCACTGCAGCGCCTCGTCGAGGGCCTGGGGGGCGAAGTGCGACGCGAACGCATAGGGCAGGCCCAGCGCGGCGGCCAGCTGCGCGCCGAAGAGGGACGAGCCGAGCAGGTAGAGCGGCACGTGGGTGCCCTGCCCGGGGATGGCCCGCACGCCGGGGAGGGGACTGGTGTCGCTCAGCAGGCCCTGCAGCTCGAGGACGTCCTGCGGGAAGCGCTCGGCCGCGGCGGGATCGCGGCGCAGCGCCCGCCACGTCGTCTGGTCGCTCCCCGGCGCCCGCCCGAGCCCGAGGTCGATCCGGCCCGGGTGGAGGGTGGCCAGGGTGCCGAACTGCTCGGCGATCACGAGCGGCGAGTGGTTCGGCAGCATGATCCCGCCGGCACCGAGCCGGATCGTGCGGGTGTGGGCGGCGATGTGGGCGATCAGCACGGCCGTCGCCGACGACGCG
Organism: Acidimicrobiales bacterium; assembly: GCA_035249805.1. Classification (GTDB taxonomy): domain Bacteria; phylum Actinomycetota; class Acidimicrobiia; order Acidimicrobiales; family VFJN01; genus VFJN01. Next base: position 1,532 of record DATFFY010000354.1, read on the forward strand.
ATCGACCCGATGTTGTGGTGCTCGGCGTACCAGACCCGCTCGTAGCCGGCCTGCTCGGCCAGCTGGGCCAACGCGACGCTGCCGTCGAACGCGTCCGCCACCGACTCGCCCGAGCCGACGATGGCGAGGTCGAGGATCGACAGCCGCAGGTTGCCCACGGAGGACCCAACCAGCGAGCGCCCGCCATCCTTCCCACGGGTGCGCACGCAGCGCCCGAGCCCGGCCGGCCGTAGCGTGCCGCCATGCGCTACGGGATCAACGGTTCAGGGCAGCTGCTCACGCAGGGGGTGGCCGGCGTCCTGGCCGACGTCGCCGAGGCGGAGAAGGCCGGGTTCTCCAGCTACTGGGTGGCGCAGGTCGGGCTGATCGACGCCCTCACCGTCATCGGCGCCCACGGCGACACCGGCTCGACCATGGAGCTGGGCACCGCCGTCATCTCGACGTGGGAGCGCCACCCGCACATGCTCGCCGCCCAGGCCCTCACCACCCAGGCGCTGGTCGGCGACCGCCTCATCGTCGGCATCGGCGTCAACCACCAGCCTCACGTGGAGCAGAGCCTGCGCCTGCCGTGGCACAAGCCCGTCCGCCACATGCTCGACTACCTCGCCATCCTCGGCGACCTGTTGGAGACGGGGTCCGCGTCGTTCCAGGGCGAGGCGTGGTCCTTCGACGGGGCGGCGGCCCGCCCCTCCACCGGCGTCCCCAAGGTGATGATCGCCGCCCTCGGCGAGCAGATGCTCAAGGTGGCCGGCCGCCGCACCGACGGCACGATCCTGTGGTGCGTCGGCCCCAAGACCATCCGCACGCACATCGCCCCGATCATCAACGACGCCGCTGCCGCCGCCGACCGCCCGCCGCCGGCGATCGTCTGCTCGATCCCCGTGTGGGTCACCGACGACCCCCAGCCCGCCCGCGACTTCCTCGGCGCGATCCTCGCCGACTACTCCTCGCTGCCGAGCTACCGGGCGATGATGGACATCGAAGGCGTCCACGGCCTCGGCGACCTCTCCATCGTCGGCAACGAGTCCTTCGTCCGCGACTGCCTTGGCGAGATCGAGGCGAGCGGCGCGACGGACTTCACGCCTGTCCCCATGGGCGGCAACCCGGACGAGACGGCCCGTTCACTCGCAGTGCTGCGCGACGCGATGAGGTGATCGCGCGCGTCCCGCGCTACGCGCTGGACCCTGAACCCCAGCCTTCCCGTGACAGCGCGGGTGTGAGAGC
>DATFFY010000355.1:0-2310 GCA_035249805.1 Acidimicrobiales bacterium
CAGGCGACCACCACGGGCGCGCCGTCCTCGGTCGCGCCCTGGGCCATCGCCACCCCCTTGTCGCGCAGGTTGGTGCGCGGGACGGCCGCCGGCACTGGCCGGAGCTCGCGCAGCCCGATGCGGCCGGGATCGGCGACGAGGCGGGCCCGCAGCCAGCGCTCGGGCACGAGCTTGTTGAGCGGATGGGGTTCGGCGTCGGGGCGGCGGTGGGCCCGCACGATCTCGGCGACCCGGGCCAGCTTGTCGATCGGGCTGAGGCCGGCGTGGAGCATCCCCGTCAGCTCGCGGTCGGCCTGGCCCACGCCGACCTCCAGGAGCGGCTCGTCGATGGGCTCGCCGGTGGTGGTGGCGCCGTGCACGATGCGGGCGACCTCGAGCCCCTGCACCTCGCCGCGCACGATGCCGTCCTCGACGAGCACCTCGAGGTCCGCGTCGACGAGCAGCTCGGCCAGCTCCGGCGCCGCCGGTGCCGGGGCTGGGCTCCAGTCACCCGCCGAGGCGCGGACCTGGACCAGCCCGGTCCCCTCGATGCCCCACACGAACGGAGCGGGCGCGAAGCACGACGCCCGCCGCGCGATCACCCCCGCGACGTCGGCGGCCACGACCAGGTGCACCTCGGCGGCCGCCTGGCGGTCCGCCCACACCAGCGCGGGCCCGAACCGGGTGACCGGCGACTCCTCGAGCAGCACCCATGCCTGGTCCCCCGCGACGAGAGCTCCGCCACCGGGGAACTCGGCGACGGCGGGCTCGACCTCGAGGTGCGGACGCGCCAACGCGACGAGCTTGGCGTTGAGCAGCGAGGACCGCGACACGTCAGCCGTGCTCGCCCCGGGTGGGCGAGGCCGAGACTACGAGTCTGCCTTGCGGCGCTTGCCGTACCGGCGCTCGAAGCGGTCGATGCGGCCGCCGGTGTCCACCAGCTTCTGCTTGCCCGTGTAGAAGGGGTGGCACTCGCTGCAGAGCTCGACGTGCAGGTCCGCCTTCGTCGACCGGGTCGTGAAGGTGTTGCCGCAGGAGCAGGTCACGTTGGTGACCACGTACTCGGGGTGGATGTCTGCTCGCATGGCGCTCTCCGTGGCTCTCGTACAGCCTGGGCAGGGTATCGGGGCGGGGCCGGAAAGGGCTACCCGGCAGCCTTGCCGATCTCGGCCAGGAACTCCTTGTTGGACTTGAAGGTCCGCATGCGGTCGGTGAGCAGCTCGAGGCCGGCGCCGCCGCTGCCGTCGTTGGCCAGGCCGGACAGGACCCGGCGCAGCTTCCAGACCTGCTGGAGCTGCGTGCCCTGGAACAGGAGCTCCTCGTGGCGAGTCGACGATGCGTCGACGTCGATCGCCGGGTACACCCGGCGCTCGGCCAAGCGCCGGTCGAGCCGGAGCTCCATGTTCCCCGTGCCCTTGAACTCCTCGAAGATGACCTCGTCCATCCGGCTCCCGGTCTCGACCAGGGCGGTGGCCAGGATCGTGAGGCTGCCTCCCTCCTCGAGGTTGCGGGCCGCCCCGAAGAACTTCTTCGGCGGGTACAGCGCACCGGTGTCGATGCCACCGGACATGACCCGGCCGGTGGTGGGGGCGGCCAGGTTGTAGGCCCGGGACAGCCGGGTGATCCCGTCGAGCACGACCACGACGTCGGCCCCGCCCTCGACGAGCCGCTTGGCCCGCTCGATGACGAGCTCGGCCACGTGGGTGTGCTCCTCCGCGGGTCGGTCGAACGTCGAGGCGATGACGGTGGACGTGTCGTTCTTCAACCACCGGCGCATGTCGGTGACCTCTTCGGGCCGCTCGTCGACGAGCAGCACGAAGAGCTGGACCTCGGGGTCGTTCGTCTCGATCGATCGGACAATCTGCTTCATGATCGTGGTCTTGCCTGCCTTCGGCGGGGAGACGATGAGGCCGCGCTGGCCCTTCCCGATCGGCGCGATGAGGTCGATGATGCGGGCCGTCACGTTCGACGGGTCGCTGGGCACCTCCATCGTGAGCTTCTCGTCGGGGAACAGCGGGGTGAGGTCCTCGAACCTCCGGCGGTCGCGCGACTGGTCGGGCTCCTGCCCGTTGACCGAGTCGATGCGGAGCAGCGCGGGGTTCTTCTCGTTGCGGAGGGCGGGCCGGCTGGCCCCCTTCACCTGGTCCCCGCGGCGCAGCCCGAACTGCCGGGCCTGCTTCACCGAGATGTACGCGTCGTCGCGCGACGGGAGGAACCCGCGGACGCGGAGGAAGCCGTAGCCCTCGTCCCGCAGGTCGACGACGCCCTCGACCTCGACGGGGTCGCCGGCCGGCTCGTCGGGCTGCCCCGGGGCCTCGCCGCTGCGGTCGC
>DATFFY010000356.1:0-5817 GCA_035249805.1 Acidimicrobiales bacterium
ACGGCCGCGGTCGGGGCGGTGCACGCGTCGAGGACGACGAGGCTGGCCGCGACCCGGTCGGTGTGGCTCGTGACCACTCGCGACACGCGCGTCAGCGCCGCGGTGCGCCGCTCGGCGGCATGGACGGCCGCGAGCAGCTCGTCGACGTCGAGCTCGCGCAGCAGCACGTCGGGCGGTGCGACCACCACGGCCTCCCAGCGGTCGGGCCGGGCCTCGAGGCTGATGAACGTCGACCGGTCGACGTGGTGGGGCGCGTCACCCGCGGTGGCCCGGGCCGTGAGCCGGGCCCCCGGCGTGAGGAACCCGCCCGCCCGGAGCTCGTGCGTGACGCCGAGCGGCTTCGTCGTGGAGCGCACGAGGCGGATGAGCGCGGGGCGGCCGTCGAGCCGCACCGCGGCGTCCCAGCACGACACCACCTCGCCGTCGATGTTGACGGTCGTCCGCGCGCACGGGCCGACGGGGCCCCCGAGGGTCCGCAGGCCGGTGGCGTTCCACCAGCGGGCGCAGCCCCCGGCCGGGTCGAGGAGCGACCAGAGCTGGGGCTCGCCGTCGAGCCGCTCGGGGCACCACCAGTCCACCACCGCGTGGTCGTCGACGAGGGCGGCGATGCCGTCGGCGCCGAGCAGCCGGTGCCGCCCGAGCGGCGGCGCGTGCGGCGGGGCGGAGGGGGAGAGGGGGACCTGGGCCACGGCGGCCGCGTTCCCCATTGCGCCCGCCCCGGATCCGTGGTCCAATAAACAAACCAATCGGTCGGTTTGTGACAGGAGCCACAGATGCCACCGGTCCGTGAGCGACGCACCCAGGCCGCGCGCACCGAGGAGACCCGCGCCGCACTGCTCGGGGCCACGATCGAGCTGCTCGGCGAGGTCGGCTACGGCGCGCTGACCACCCGTGAGGTCGCGCGGCGCGCCGGGGTGTCCCGCGGCGCCCAGACCCACCACTTCCCGACGAAGTCCGACCTCGTCGCCGCGGCCATCGAGCACCTGTTCGCCGAGCAGATCGCCCGGTTCCGCGCCGCGTTCGAGGAGATCCCGCCGGCCCAGCGCGACCTCGGTGCCGCCGTCGGGATGCTCTGGGACATCGTGGGGGGCCCGTCGTACGTGCCGGTCCTCGAGCTCGTCGTCGCGGCTCGCACCGACGACGAGCTCCGCGTCGTCGTCCACGCCATGACGACCACCTTCGAGCACACGGTCGCCGACCTGCTCACCGACCTCTTCCCCGGCTTCGACGGGACCGACGCGGGCGTCGCCATGCTCGTCGACCTCGCCTTCTCGATCGTGCAGGGCGCGGCCGTGTCCGCGCTGTCGGGCTTCGGCGACCCGGACCGCACCATCCACCTGGCCCGCACCGTCGCCGGGCTCATCACCCCCGCCACCGCCGAGGTGCTGCGCACCGCGCTCGCCTCGATCGACCCACCCAGGAGCACCCCGTGACCGCCACCATCGCCCCGCGCCGCATCCAGACGCGCCGCATCGAGTTCCAGTACGACGAGACGCTCCCGCGCCACTTCGTCGGCGGCGACCCCGCCATGAGCCACGTCGTCGCCGTCCTGTCGTCGCTCTTCCCCGAGGGCGAGGACTTCTTCGTCGAGAGCGTGCGGGACCAGCGCGACAAGATCACCGACCCCGAGCTCAAGAAGCAGGTCGGCGGGTTCATCGGCCAGGAGGCCATCCACGGTCGCGAGCACCGCACGTTCAACGAGCGCCTCGCGACCCTGGGCTACCCGACGCGCTTCATCGACCGCTGCGTGAGGTACGGGTTCCGCGGCATCCTCGGGCACGTGCTGCCGAAGCCCCATCGGCTCGCCGTCACCGCCGCGCTCGAGCACTACACCGCGACGCTGGCCGAGGTCCTGCTCGGCGACGAGGAGGCCAACGCCAAGCTCACCGAACCCGAGGTTCGCTCGCTGTTCCTCTGGCACGCCGTGGAGGAGTCGGAGCACAAGTCCGTCGCGTTCGACGTGTTCCAGCAGGTCAGCGGCAAGCACCGCATCCGGGCTGGCGTGATGAACGTGACCACGCTCGGGTTCCTGCTCGCCGCCGTGGCCGGCACGGCGCTGTCCCTGGCGCTCGACGGCCACACCTACCGGCACCCGATCAAGACGGCCCGCAGCGTCGCCCGCCTGCGGCACTCGCCGTGGGTGCGCAAGGACGTGCGCAGGCGCATCCGGGACTACAACCGCCGGGACTTCCACCCGGAGGACCACGACGCCACCGAGCTCCTGGTGCTGTGGCGCGACCGTCTGTTCGGCGAGGAGGGCACCCTCGCCGGCCGCGTCAGGGGCGCGGCCGCCACCGCGTAGCGCGCGGCGGCTGCGGCAGATCGTCGCGCGGCCACACCACCGGCGTCGCGTCGCCGTCGATCGGCTGGCCCACCTCGATGCCGTCCCGGTCCACGCAGAAGTGCGGGAAGGGGTGGCCGCGCGTGTGCCCGTCCGGGAAGTAGATGATCGTGTGCACCGCGCGATCGCGGTCGGTGGTGTTCGCGTTGGCGAGGTGCACCGTGAGGCCGTGGTGGAAGGCGACGCTGCCCTTCGGCACCTCGACCAGCGCGGGCTCGATGCCCGCGACCTCCGGGTCGGCGAGGAGGTCCTCGGGCTCGCCGAAGAAGATGTTCACGAACCTGCGCAGCCCGATCGTGTGGGAGCCCGGCAGGTAGGACATCGCCCCGGAGTCGGCCGTCGACCCCTGGAAGGGGATCCACGCCGTCACCGACGAGGTCTCCTGCATCGGCCAGTACGGGTGGTCCTGGTGGGGATCGGTCGGCCGGCCCCCGGCCCGCTTGTAGAGCGCCTGGTCGTGCCAGAGCCGGACCACCGGCACCCGTAGGAGCTCCGCGGCCGCCTGCCCGAGCTTGGGGTGGAAGGTGAGCGGGCGCACCTCGGGGTGGTCCTCCCAGAGGTTCATGCACTGCTCGAAGGACTGCTGGTAGCGGCTCTTCTCCTCGAGCGGCGTGGTGTCGCCGGCCGTGCGGGCCGCCACCGCGTCGGTCACGGCCCGGGCGTACCGGTCGAGCTCGTCCGCGTCGAGGAGGTCGGGCACGACCACGAACCCGTCCCGCTCGAAGGCCTCCACCAGCGCCTCGTCCAGCATCCCCACCCCCGTGTGCCCTAGGTCACGTTGACCCATCTAGCAAGTGCTAGATATAGTTAGCAGATTCCCCCCGATCCCCGAGGAGCATCGCACCAATGACCACCATCCTGGACACCGTCGTCAGCTACGAGGACCAGCTCGTCGATCTCGTGAAGCAGGCCAAGAAGCCCGCCGTCGAGTACGCGACCAAGGGCGTGAACCTGGTCGAGGGCCGCCTGCCCGAGTTCAGCTACCCGACCTTCCTGGCCACGCCGCTCGAGGTCGTCGAGTCGCAGGCCGCGTTCGCCAAGAAGCTGATCGACGCCAACACGCAGCTCGTCTCCGCCGTCCTCAAGGCCCTCGCGCCGGTCATCGGCACCGAGGCCCCCAAGGTCGCGAAGGTCGCCGCCACCAAGGCCGCCTGAGCACCCTCGCCGGATCCCAAGGATCCGTAGCGACAGAGCGGCGCCCTTCCCCCCGGGGCGCCGCTCCTTCGCGTCCGGGGGGGAATGGGGTCGAACGACCCATTCCCGAACGCCGACGGCGGGCTGACACTGGCCGGCATGCTCGATGTTCGCCGCCTGCCCTCTGCCGTGGTCGCGGCGACCTTCGCCCTGTCGGGTGTGGTCGCCGGCACCGGCGTCACGTCGGTCGCCCTCGGCGTCGGCTCGGGCGACGGCCCGATCTGCCCCGGTGTCGAGGAGGAGCGCCCCGCGCGGGGGATCCTCGACTGCCTCGGCCCGTCGACCGCCTACGTCCAGACGCCGTACGGCTCGGGCAGCGGCCTCGTCCTGCCGGACGGCTACGTCCTCACGAACGCCCACGTCGTCGACCCCTTCCCGGTGGTCGACCTCACGATCGGCGAGGAGGAGCACACGGACGTGCCCGTGAAGGGCGTGGACCTGTTCGCGGACATCGCCGTGCTCGGCCCCATCGAGACGGAGGCGCCCGCCGTCACCCTCGTCGACCCCGCCGAGCTCCTCGAAGGCGACAAGCTCTTCCTGGTCGGCTACCCCGGTGAGGCGAACGACGAGGACCTCGAGCCCACGATCGCCGACGGCATCCTGTCCCGCACCCGCCACAGCAAGACCTTCGGCCTCGACTACCTGCAGACCGACGCGTCGATCGGCGGCGGTCAGTCCGGCGGCGCGCTCGTGAACCTCGAGGGCGGCGTCGTGGGCATCTCGAGCCTGCGCTTCGCCGAGAACTTCGCGCTCGCCCTGTCCGGCGCGGACGCGCAGTCGTCGGTGACCAAGATCCTCGCCGGCGACGGCTCGCCCTACCAGGCGTGGCCCGGCGCCGAGCCCGTGCCGAGCACGTCGCTGCACCTCACGGAGGACTTCAACCCGGAGTTCGTGTCGGTGCCGGCGGCTCCGGAGGAGCGCACGATCGACGTGACGGTGCCCGCGGACCTGCCCCTCATCCTCGTGACGGTGAGCCTGGAGCAGGACGAGGCGATCCAGGGCGCGGCCAACTATCGGGCCATCGTCGCCGAGGAGCTCGACGTGCCGATCGACCACCTCGCCGGCGTCTCCGACGCAGAGCTGCAAGAGGCGACGGAGGAGGAGGCGGAGGGCGAGACCGCCCCGACCGTCGCGCCGGGCGTGTTCCGCTTCACGCTTCCCGCCGGGGAGCACGTGATGATCGGCGTCATGACCAACCGCGAGAGCGCGATGGACGTGCCCGTCTCGGCGACCCTGCCGGTGGCGCCGCTCGTGGCCGAGGGCCCGACGAAGGTCGAGCTGGGCCACGCCAGCGACGGCACCGTCGGCTCGCTCGTGCCGTACGACAGGTTCGAGATCGACCTGGCCGCCGGCCAGGAGATCGAGATCGCCGCCAGCTCGCCGTCGGGTGACATGCGGGTCGTCGTCCGTGCGCCCTCCGGCGAGGAGGACGAGTTCGACGACTCGAAGGTCGGCCTCTACGGAGTGGACGTCGAGGAGACGTACACCGCCGAGGAGGACGGCACCTTCACGGTCGAGGTGGGCCAGGTGTCCGAGCACGCCACCGGCTACCACTTCGAGATCCGCACCCCCGCCTGACCGGCCACCGGCTCCCTAGGGTGGGCCGGATGGAACCCCCCGCCATCCTCGCCGAGGGCCTCCACAAGCGGTTCGGCTCCGTGCACGCCCTCGCCGGCATCGACCTCGCCGTCCCGACCGGGAGCGTGCTCGGGCTGCTCGGCCCGAACGGCGCCGGGAAGACCACGGCGGTCCGCGTGTTCACGACGATCCTCCGACCCGACGAGGGACGAGCCTCGATCCTCGGCATCGACGTCGCCGAGCACCCCGGCCGGGTCCGCGAGCGCATCGGGCTGGCCGGGCAGTACGCGGCGGTCGACGAGAACCTGACCGGCCGCGAGAACCTGATCATGGTCGGCCGGCTCACGCACCAGCCCCGCGGTGACATCGTCCCGCGAGCCGGGGAGCTGCTCGAGCGCTTCCGCCTGGAGCGGGCCGGGGACCGGCCCGTCAAGACCTACTCGGGGGGCATGCGCCGTCGGCTCGACCTGGCGGCTGCGCTCGTGCACCGGCCGCCGGTGCTGTTCCTCGACGAGCCCACCACCGGTCTCGACCCCCGCGGTCGCATCGAGCTGTGGGAGACGATCGAGGAGCTCGTCGCCGAGGGCGCCACGCTGCTGCTCACCACGCAGTACCTGGAGGAGGCCGACCGGCTCGCAGACGAGATCGTCGTGATCGATCACGGGCGGGTGATCGCCGCCGGGACCTCGCAGCAGCTGAAGACG
>DATFFY010000357.1:0-7658 GCA_035249805.1 Acidimicrobiales bacterium
CGCGCTACGCATGTCGTCGGGCGACGAGCGGCCCCGGCACCAGGGGCTGAGCCACCACGCCCGGACGGCGCTCGAGCTGACCCGGTCGCGGGTGCTGGCCGCCGTCCCGGCCGGCCACGCCGTCGAGGGCCTCGAGCGCCATGACCTCCGGGTGGTCGAGCCGCCCGACGTCGAGGCCCTCCTCGTCTCGGCGGGGCTGACCGTGACGACGATGGGACGTGGGCCGCGGGAGGATCCCCTGTTCTTCGCGGCAGCCGGCGCGGCCGGCCACCTCGCCGGCACGCTGCTGACCGCGGAGGGGTAGGTACAGTCCCCGCGTGGCCGCCGCGAAGCTGGAGCGCCTGCTCAACCTCACGGCGCTGCTCCTCGCCGCCCGCCAGCCCGTGACGGCCGAGGACATCCAGCGCCAGCTCGACTACCCGGAGGACAAGGCCGCGTTCCGGCGCGCCTTCGAACGGGACAAGGACGAGCTGCGGAGCATGGGCATCCCGCTGCGGGTCGAGACCGTGCCGGGCCGCATGCCGGCGGTCGAGGGGTACCGCATCCCCCGGGACGAGTACGCCCTGCGGGACCCGGGGCTCACCACCGACGAGCTGGCCGCCCTCCACCTCGCGGCGTCCGCGGTGCAGGTCGAGGGGCTGTCCCCGACACCGGGCCTGCTGAAGCTCGGTGGGTTGGTGGCCCCGCCGGAGGCGGGGGGCGTCGGCGTGCGGGTGGCGACGCTCCCGGCCGACCCGAACCTCAGCGTCCTCTTCGGCGCGGTGTCGTCGCGCACGCCGGTGGAGCTGCGCTACCGGGACCGGGACCGCCGCATCGACCCGTGGCGGCTCGAGTTCCAGCGCGGCCGCTGGTACCTCACCGGGTTCGACCACTCGCACGAGGAGGAGCGCAACTTCCGGCTCGACCGCATCGAGGGCCCCGTCACCGTGCTGGACGAGCCGCCCTTCGAGGTGCCGCCCCCGTCCTCGTCGCCCGGCATGGCCCGCGGCGCCTGGGAGCTGGGCGGCGAGGAGGTGCTCCGGGCGCGGGTGCGCATCGACGCGGAGCAGGCCCGGTGGGCCGTGCAGCACGTCGGGCCGGATCACGTCGTGGGGGAGGAGGACGACGGCGCGGTGGTGGTCGAGCTGCCGGTGACGAACCGGGCCGCGTTCCGCTCCTTCGTCCTCGGGTTCCTCCACCACGCCGAGGTGCTCGAGCCCCCCGAGCTGCGCGACGAGCTCGTCGCGTGGCTCGAGCACATGGCAGCGGCACCGTGAGTGGGCCGAGCTCGTCGGCGGAGCGGCTCCAGCGCCTGCTCGCCCTCGTCCCCTGGGTCGCCGCGAACGACGGCCCGACCGTCGACGAGATCTGCTCGCGGTTCGACATCACGCCCGCCCAGCTGGCCGCCGACCTCGAGGTGGTGTGGCTCGTCGGGCTGCCGCCGTACACGCCGGACGCCCTCGTGGACGTCGTGCAGGAGGGCGACCGCGTCTGGATCCACTACGCGGAGGTCTTCGCCGCGGCGCATCGGCTCACCCCGGACCAGGCGGTCGCCCTCATGACCGCCGGGGCATCGGTGCTCGCGCTGCCCGGGGCCGAGGACGATGGCGCGTTGGCCTCCGGGGTGGCCAAGCTCGCGGCGGTCCTGGGCGTGGACGCCGACCAGGTGCTCGACATCGACCTCGGTGCCGCCTCCGCCGACGTGGTCGCGGTGCTGCGGGCCGGCATCGACGACGAACGGCGGGTGCGCCTCGACTACTACAGCTACGGACGGGACACCCGCTCGGTGCGGGACGTCGATCCGTACGTCCTGCAGTCCCAGGACGGCAGCCTCTACCTCCAGGCCCACTGCCACCTGGCCGGCGGCCAGCGCCTGTTCCGCGTGGACCGCATCGCCGAGGCGGTGCTCCTGGACGAGCCGGCCGCGCCGCCGTCGGAGCCGCTCCACACCGAGCTCTTCCGAGCCGACGACGCCGACCCCCGGGTCGTGCTCGAGCTGCCGGCGGACGCGTCCTGGGTGCGCGAGGCGTACCCGGTCGAGGCCGCAGAGGTGCGCCCCGACGGCACGTCACGGGTCACCCTCGCGGTCTCCGCGGCGCCCTGGCTCGAGCGGCTGCTCATCGCCCTGGGGCCCGACGCCCGGGTGGTCGACGGCCCCCAGGACCTGGCCGAGGGGGCCGCCCGCGCCGCCGCGCGCATCCTCGCGCGGTATTCGTGACGGTAGCGTTGGCCCGCTCGTGACCGATCCGACCCCCTATCCGTCGCCCGGAGCGACCCCCGGCGCGGCGACGCCCACCGCCGAGGGCACCATCGCGCCCAACGGGTGGGTGCGGACCCCGCAGCGCCCGGACCAGGAGCGAGCGCCCAAGCACCGGCGGCGCCGCAAGGAGAAGGACCGGGTCCGGTCCGCCGTCGAGTGGATCGCGGTCATCGTCGGGGCCCTCGTCGTGGCCCTCGTGGTGAAGACCTTCCTCTTCCAGGCCTTCTACATCCCGTCGGCCTCGATGGAGCCCACGCTGGAGAAGGGCGACCGCGTCCTCGTCAACAAGCTCAGCTACGACCTCCACGACATCAACCGCGGCGACATCATCGTGTTCGAGCTGCCCCCGGAGAAGGTCGGCGCCGACGGCATCAAGGACCTCATCAAGCGGGTCGTCGGCCTGCCGGGCGAGACCATCGAGACGCGCGACGGCATCGTGTACATCGACGGCAAGCGCCTGGACGAGCCGTACCTCGGTGAGGGCGTGACCACGGACAACCCGCCCATCGACAAGCAGGTGGTGCCCGAGGACCACGTGTTCGTGCTGGGCGACAACCGGGACAACAGCGCGGACAGCCGGTTCATCAACCGCGGCCCCATCCCCATCGCCGACGTGGTCGGCCGCGCCTTCGTCCAGGTCTGGCCGCCTACCGACGTCGGCGGCCTCTAGCCCTCCAGCCGGCCGAGGGCCGCGACCATGCGGTCGACGTGGTCGGAGTACACGGCGTCGAGCCCGGCGTCGAGGAGCTCGTCGAGGATGCGCTCGAACTGCGCGTCCCAGCCGAAGGCGTGCACGCCGAACCGGTGCACGAGCGCGGCGAGGCCACCGCTCCACTCCGTGTGGTGCAGGTTGAGCGCGTCGACGCCGGCGTCGGCGAGCGCGGCGACGCGCTGCTCGGGGCCGCCGGGCATGTGCCCCAGGAAGTCGGAGTCGACCAGCCGGGCCCCGTCGCAGCGGGGGCGCCACTCGGCCAGCTGCCGCCAGTCGTGGTGGCACAGCCAGAGCCGCTCGAGTGCGGCCCCGCCGGCGGCGCGGGCCACGGCGAGGATCCCGTCGAACGCCGTCGCGTCCTTGACGTCGAGCGAGAGCTCGAGGTCCGTCCCGACCTCGGCGTAGAGGTCCTCGAGGGCGGGGATGTGCTCGGGCAGCTCGCGCCGATCGATCGCCGCGATCGGCACCCTGCGCAGGCCCCGGCGCACCACCCCGTCGTGGTCGAGCACGACGACGCCGTCGGCAGTGCACCAGGCATCGCTCTCGAGGCCCGACGCGCCCAGCCGCACCGCGAGGCGGAAGGCCTCCAGGGTGTTCTCGGGGGCGTTGGCCCGGGCGCCGCGGTGGGCGAACCCGATGGGGGGACGGCGCAGCGAGGGGAGGCGGGAGGCCACCGTCGAAGTCTGGCAGGCCGTGATCCGGACGCCTGGGGGGCCACGTACACTCCCGCGCATGTTCAACGTCGGCGGTGGTGAGCTGATCGTCATCGCCTTGATCGCGTTGATCGTGCTCGGACCGTCGCGACTGCCCGGTGCGGCGCGCCAGGTCGGCAAGACCATGAGCGAGCTGCGCCGGCTGTCGAGCGGCTTCCAGAACGAGCTGAAGACCGCCTTCGACGACGCCGAGCGGTCCAGCGCCCCGGCGACCGAGGTGCCCGCCGACCGCAACGGATCGATGGCCTCCGCGGTCGACGCGGTGAGCAGCCAGGCGAACCCCGCGGCGAAGGTGAGCGCGGCCAAGAGGGCACCCGCGAAGCCATCCAACGCGAAGAAGGCCCCCGCCAAGGGGGCGGCGACGAAGAAGACGGCCGCCAGGAAGACCACGGCGAGGACGACGGTCGCGAAGAAGGCCGCCAAGAAGAAGACCGCCGCGAAGAAGGCGACGGCCAGGCGCTGATGGCCAGCACCACCGTCTCGGCCGCGGGCGACGAGGCCCGCATGTCCCTGATGGAGCACCTCACGGAGCTCCGGGACCGGATCATCAAGGTCGTGATCGCGGTCGTGGTCGGGATGGTGATCTCGTTCCTGCTGTACGACTGGATCTTCGACATCCTCATCAACCCCTACGAGGACATCGCGAACTCGGGCAACTCCCTCACCGACGGGAAGCTCCTCCAGGTCGACCCCCTCGAGGGCTTCAGCATCCGGATGAAGCTGGCCCTGTACGGCGGGATCGCCATCGCGATGCCGGTGATCCTGTGGCAGATCTGGCGCTTCGTGACACCGGGGCTGTACCCGCACGAGAAGCGCTACGCGGTCCCGTTCCTGGCCAGCGCGCTCTCCCTGTTCGTCCTCGGGGCCGGGCTCGCCTACTACACGCTGCCGCGGGCGCTGGACTTCCTCGTGAGCATCGGCGGCGAGGACAACTTCGTCACGGCCTTCCAGCCGGCGAAGTACTTCACCCTGATCACCTACATGATGCTGGCCTTCGGGATCGGCTTCGAGTTCCCGATCCTGCTGATCTTCCTGCAGATGGCGGGGATCCTCGACCGGGACGCGCTCAAGCGCGGCCGCCGCTACGCGATCGTCGGCATCACCGTCCTGGTGGCGGTCATCACGCCCTCGGGCGATCCCATCAGCATGCTGATGCTCTCGGTCCCCATGGTGATCTTCTACGAGGTCGCGATCCTGGCCGGGTTGTTCATCGAGCGGCGGAGAAGGGCCGCGGCGACGGCCTGATGGCCACCCGCGCCGAGCTGGTGGGGGGCTACGAGTTCGCGCTCGACCCCTTCCAGGTCCGGGCCGTCGACGCCCTCGACGAGGGACGCTCCGTGCTCGTCGCGGCGCCCACCGGATCCGGCAAGACGGTGGTGGCCGAGTACGCCGTCGCCCGCGCCCTGGCCCAGGGCGGCAAGGCGTTCTACACGGCGCCGATCAAGGCCCTCTCGAACCAGAAGTACTCGGACCTGGCCCGGCGCCACGGCCCGTCGCGCGTCGGGCTCCTCACCGGCGACAACTCGATCAACGGCGACGCACCGGTCGTGGTGATGACCACCGAGGTGCTCCGCAACATGATCTACGCGGGCTCGTCCGCGCTGGCCGGCCTCCAGTACGTCGTGCTCGACGAGGTGCACTACCTCCAGGACACGTACCGGGGCCCGGTGTGGGAGGAGGTCATGATCCACCTGCCGGCGGACGTCCGGCTGGTGTGCCTCTCGGCGACCGTCTCGAACGCGGAGGAGCTGGCCGAGTGGATCACGACCGTGCGCGGACCGACCGAGGCGGTCATCGAGGAGCGCCGGCCGGTGGAGCTGCAGAACCTCTACTGCGTGGGGGACAAGCACTCCCAGGAGCTGCACCTGCTGCCGACCCTCGTCGACGGTCGGCCCAACGAGGAGGCCGACCGGCTCGACGACGAAGCGCTGCACGCCCGCGGCGGCTTCGTGCGGGGTCGGCCCCGGCGGCGCTTCTTCACCCCGCGGCGGCTGGAGATCATCGACCGGCTCCACGACGAGTCGATGCTCCCGGCCATCACCTTCATCTTCAGCCGGCAGGCCTGCGACGACGCGCGCGACCAGTGCCTCGACGCCGGGGTGCGCCTCACGACCCCTGAGGAGCGTGCCCGCGTGCGGGAGATCGTCGACGAGCGCACCGCGGCGCTGGCCGACGCCGACCTCGACGTGCTCGGGTTCGACCGGTTCCTGGCCGGGCTCGAGGCCGGCGTGGCGGCGCACCACGCCGGCATGGTCCCCCCGTTCAAGGAGGCGGTGGAGGCCTGCTTCGTCGAGGGCCTGACCAAGGCCGTGTTCGCCACCGAGACCCTGGCCCTCGGCGTGAACATGCCCGCCCGCTCCGTGGTGATCGAGCGGCTCACGAAGTTCGGCGGCGAGCGGCGAGAGCTCCTGACCCCGGGGGAGTACACGCAGCTCACCGGTCGGGCCGGCCGGCGCGGCATCGACGAGGTCGGCTACGCCATCGTGCTCTGGTCGCCGTTCGTGCCGTTCGAGCAGGTGGCCGCCCTCGCTTCGAGTCGGACCTACGCGCTGCGCTCGGCCTTCCGGCCGACGTACAACATGGCCGCGAACCTCGTGCACCGGTACCAGCCGGACCAGGCCCACCACCTCCTCAACCTGTCGTTCGCGCAGTTCCAGGCCGACCGGGCCGTCGTGCGCCTCGAGGCGCGCATCGAGCGGCAGGGCGAGCGCCTGTCCCGGCTGCGGGAGGAGGCCCGCTGCGAGCGGGGGGACGTCGACGAGTACCGACGCCTGCGGTCCCAGGCGGAGACCACCCGGCGCCGTGGTGGCGCCGCGTCCGAGCGGGTGGCCGCTGCCCTCTCCCGGCTGAACCCCGGGGACGTGGTCGTCGTGGACGGGACCCGGCTCGGGGTCCTGAGCGTGGCGATGCGCAAGGGCCACCCGCGGCTGCAGGTCGTGGACGAGCACGGCCGCCACCGCACGCTCCACGAGTCGGACCTGGAGGTGGTGCCCGCCGCGGTCGGGACCGTCGAGCTGCCCGTGCCGTACAACCCCGGCGATCGGGCCTTCCAGCAGCGGGTGGGCGAAGCCCTGCGGCGCGCTCGCATCCGGGCGGCCCACGACCCGTCCCCAGGGGACGGCCCTGGCTCGGATCCCGTCGACGGGGCCGTGCAGGCCGCCTCCCTGCACCCGGTGGACGACTGCCCGGACCGCGACGCCCACGTACGGGCCGCCGTCCAGGCCGACCGGGTGGAGCGGGAGCTGGAGGACATCCGCCGCCAGGTGCGAGGCCGCACGGAGTCGCTGGCCCGCCGGTTCGACCGCGTCCTGCGCCTGCTCGAGGCCTGGGGGTACCTGGACGGCTGGGCGCTGACCGAGGCCGGGGGGGTGCTGGCCCGCACCTACCACGAGAGCGATCTGCTGGTCGCGGAGGCGATGACCTCGGGGCTGCTCGACGACCTCGACGCGCCCTCGCTGGCCGGCCTGGTGTCGTGCCTCACGTACGAGCACCGCGGCCGGGAGCGCCCACCGGAGCCGCGGTTCCCGAACAGCACCGTGCGGGAGCGCTACGCGCAGCTGGCGCGGACGGCTGCCGAGCTGGCCCGCGACGAGGAGGAGGCGGGCATCCCGCCCACCCGGCCCCCCGATGCCGGGTTCGTGCACCTCGCCCACGCCTGGGCCGCCGGCGAGCCGCTGGCGGAGGTCCTGGAGGACGAGCTGCTGTCCGGCGGCGACTTCGTCCGCAACGTGAAGCAGCTCCTCGACCTGCTCCGCGGCATCGCCGACGTCGCCCCCGTACCGGCCACCGCAGCGCGGGCGCGGCAGGCGGCGGACGCCCTCCACCGCGGCGTGGTGTCGGCGTCGTCCGCGCTGGAGGCACCGGACGAGCCCGAGGGCGGCGGTGACGATCCGCAAGGGTGAGGCCTGGGGCGAGCCGGGGACGCTGCCCGTCGACGGCGTGGTCGTCCGCTCCGACGCCGAGGCGCGAGCGGCCGTGACGGCGGCCCGGCGGG
>DATFFY010000358.1:0-4774 GCA_035249805.1 Acidimicrobiales bacterium
CCACCGCGCGCGGCCGGGCACCCGGCACGGTCGGGCCGTGCGCCGACCGGGGCCTGCAGGTGCCCCAGGATCCGTACTCGCCGCCCTGCTACGCGTTCACCGGGGACAACGGTGGCGCCACCTCTCGCGGGGTCACGCGCGACACGATCACGGTCACGATCCGCTCGCTCGACCTCGGTTCGCCCACGGAGATCTTCTCGGCGCTGGGGGGACAGGACCTGCAGGAGCCCACGGAGACCGGCAACGAGACGGCCGCCGCGCTGGCCGAGTACTTCTCGCAGCACTTCCAGTTCTACGGCCGCAAGCTCGAGATGAAGTTCTTCGAGGGCGACGGTGACGGCCTCGAGGAGCTGCTGAGCGGGGGCAAGGAGGAGGCGCTCCGGGACGCGACCAGGGCCTCGCAGGAGCTCCTCGCGTTCGCGGACGTCGGGGCGATCACCATCCCGTACGCGGACGCGCTCGCCCAGCAGCGCGTGATCAACATCGGCTCGCCGTACCCGTCCCAGGAGTGGTACGAGACGCGCCGCCCGTACTCGTGGAGCGTCTTCTCCGACGGGACCAACCTCGTGTCGGCCACCTCGTCGGCGATGATCGGGCGCTTCCCGCCGGGCTCGAGGGCGGAGCACGCGGGACCGGCCCTGCGGGACGAGCCGCGCCGGTTCGCGGTCGTCGCCCCGGAGAACCCCGAGTACCAGGAGTCGATGGCGGTGCTGATCGCCCGGCTGCGGGCCGCGGGCATCGAGGTGGTCACGAACCAGAAGTACAAGCTCGACCTGGTGAGCTTCCCGAACCAGGCGTCGAACATCATCGCCCAGATCAAGGACGCCGGGGTCACGTCCGTGGTGTGCATCTGCGATCCGGCGATGCTCGCGTTCGGCCTCACGCTCAAGGCCAACGAGCAGTCGTACGAGCCCGAGTGGATCACGGCGGGCATCGTGTTCGTGGAGCAGGACGTCGTGTCGCAGCTCATCGACACCACGCAGTGGAGCCACGCGTTCGGCACCGCCTACAACGCGTACTCCGAGCCGTTCGGCGCCTCGTTCCCGTACTACGCGTACAAGTCGGTGCGCCCGAACGACGAGCCCGTGCGCGGCGTCGAGGAGATCTACTACCTGATGTACGTGCTGGCGATCGGCATCCAGATGGCCGGCCCGAACCTCACCCCGGAGTCGTTCGAGGCGGGGATGTTCGCCTACCCCGACCGCTTCGGGCCGCGCGGCACCTGGGACTTCGGGCCGGGGGACTACACGCCCACGAACGACTACCGCGAGATCTGGTGGGACCCTGATCGCACCTCGACCCAGAACCAGCGGCAGGGCGCGTGGGCCCAGCTCGACAACGGGCGCCGCTACACGCCCGAGCACCCGCCGCGCGGGCGGGCCCCCTTCTTCGAGGAGGGGTGAGCCCTAGAGCCCGAGGGCGCTGAGGGCGTCGGCGGCACGGCCGATCGCCTCGGCCAGGCGGGGGTGGTTGGTCTCCCACTTGGTGACCTCGTCCCGGAGGTCGTCGACGATGCCCTCGTCGTCGTCCTCGTTCAGGCGCCGGTCGAGCTCGTCGACGAGCCGGGCCAGCTCCTCCTTGTCGCCGGTCCGCTCGGCCTCGTCGATGGCGGCCCGCAGCTGGTCCAGCAGCTCCTCGATCGGTTCCTGCATCGCCATGCGCCTACTCCTGGACCAGCTCGATGAGCGTGCCGAAGCTGCCCTTCGGGTGGACGAAGGCGACCGTGGTGCCGCGGCTGCCGGGCCGGGGGGCCTGGTCGATCGGGGTGGCGCCGGCCGCCACCATCGCGGCGAGCGCGGCGGCGCAGTCGTCGACGCGGTACCCGACGTGGTGCAGGCCCTCGCCCCGCTTCTCGATCGACTTGGCGATGGGCGAGTCGGGCCGGGTCGCGGCGGTGAGCTGGATGTAGGAGTCGGCCACCTTGATGAGGGCCTCCTCCACGCCGTCGCTCTCCACGACCTCCCGGTGGTGCACCTCCGCGCCGAACGCCTCCTTGTAGTAGGCGATGGCGGCCTCGAGGTCCTTGACCGCGATCGCGACGTGGTCGATCTCGGTGAGCAGGCCGGCAGTCGACATGGCTAGAGCTCCCCTCGGGCGTGGCGCTCGAACAGCGTGATCTTGTCCTCCCCGATGCGGTCGCGCTTCTCGCGATCCCGCACGCCGAGGCCGGCGGCCGGGGCCAGGCAGCGCACGGCGAGCTTGCCCTCGGCCTCGTTGCGGTGGACGGCCAGCGCGGCCTCGCCCACGTCGGTGAGGTCGTAGCTGGCGGACATGACCGGCTGGATGCGGCCCTGGTCGATGAGGCGGTTCATGTTCCACGCCTCCTGGTAGTTGGCGAAGTGCGACGACACGATCCGCTTGAGCTTCATCCAGAGGTGCCGGTTGTCGTACTCCAGCATGTAGCCCGACGTCGCCGCGCAGGTGACGATGGTGCCGCCCCGCTTCGCGATGAACACCGACGCGCCGAAGGTCGAGCGGCCGGGGTGCTCGAACACGATGTCCGGGTCGTCCCCGGTGAACCCGCGGACCTTCTTGCCCAGCCGACGCCACTCGCCCTCGTCCTGCTGCGGGGCGCTGCCATCAGAGGGGTCGGACCAGAACTTGTAGCCCTCGGCGGCGCGGTCGACGACGTGCTCGCAGCCCATGGCCTGCAGCAGCTTCACGCGCCCGGGGTTGGAGACGACCCCGATGGGCGTGCCGCCGCCGTTGAGGACGAGCTGCACGCCGTAGGCGCCGATGCCGCCGGTGGCGCCCCAGAGGAACACGGTGTCGCCCTGCTTCATCTGGGCGGCGTGGCGGCCGACGAGCATCCGGTAGCTGGTCGACGCGCACAGCCCGTTGACGGCCGACTCCTCCCAGGTGAGGTGCTCCGGCTTCGGCATGAGCTGGTTGGCCTTCACGATCGACAGGTCGGCGAGGCCCCCGAAGTTCGACTCGAACCCCCAGATGCGCTGGTTGGCGGCGAGCATCGCGTCGTCGTGCTGCGAGGGGTCCTGATCGTCCAGGTAGTTGCAGTGGACGACGACCCGGTCGCCCGGCTTCCAGTTGCGCACGGCGGAGCCCACCCGGAGCACCACACCGGAGGCGTCGGAGCCCACGATGTGGTGGTCGAGCGCGTGGCGGGCACCCCACTCGGACTCCTTGCCGAGCCGGTCGAGGAACCCGAACGTCGGGAGCGGCTCGAAGATGGAGGTCCAGACCGTGTTGAAGTTGATCGACGACGCCATCACACCGAGGACCACCTCGTCCGGCGCCAGCTCGGGCGTGGGCACGTCCCCGACGTGGAGCGACTTGCGGGGGTCCTTGTCCTCCGACGCGATCCCCTCCCACATCGTCTGCTCGCTCCGCAGCACATGTGCGGCGCGGAAGTGGTCGGGCAGGGGGAGGGCGGCGATCTCCTCACCGGAGGCGCCCCCTTCGATCAGTTCGACGAGCTGCTGCATGGACGGCGACGCTATTCCGCGTCGCCCCCTCACGCCGAGTCCGGGCCCGCGGTGGGAGACTCCGGGCCGTGCGCATCAGCCACAAGGTGGACTACGGCGTGCGGGCGGCCGTCGCGCTGGCTCGTGCCTCCGAGGCGAACCCCGGCGTGCCGATCAAGCGGGAGGCCCTCGCCGCGCAGGAGGGGATCCCGGGCAAGTTCCTGGACGACATCCTCCGGGTGCTCCGCAACAGCGGGCTGGTGCGCAGCCACCGCGGTCCGGACGGCGGTTGGACGCTCGGCCGGCCGGCCAAGGAGATCGCGGTCGCCGATGTGATCCGTGTGCTCGAGGGCCCGCTCGCGTCGGTCCGGGGGCTGCGCCCGGACCAGCTGCCGGACGACGGTGTGCAGGAGCCGATGGTCTCGCTGTGGGTGGCGGTGCGGACCTCGCTGCGCTCGGTGCTCGAGGGCGTCACGCTGGCCGACCTGGCGGGCGGCCGGCTCCCGAGGAAGGTGGCGAAGCTCGTCGAGGCACCGGGGGCATGGGACAAGCGCTGACCTCAGCGCCCGCGCAAATCCCGAGTTGCTAAGTCGGCTTTACGGCCCTACCCTCGCGAGCATGCTGCTGGACCGGCGTCGTGGGATCGCTGCGGTCCTGGTGCTCGTCGTCGCGCTCGGCGTACCCCTCGTCGCGGCCCGACACACGTCGGCCCAGGAGGGCGAGCTCGTCGGAACCTTCCGCATCACGGCGGGGGAGTGCGGCACGGGCTCGTACTTCCGCATGATCCTCCCGACCGGCTCCCTGCAGGGGCCCTGGGTCGAGAACGCCGACTCCGCCTGCGCCGACCGCACCTACACGCCCCTCGCGCCGGGCACGGACGGCGGCCTGGTCACCGGCGGCTACCAACCCGCGCCCAGCCCCGGCTTCGACGACGGCGGCAACAGCCTCGCGGTGCGCGTGATCCGGCCGGTCCGGTTCTTCGGCGTCGACTTCTCCGGTTCCACCAACCCGACGGACCTGCAGACCGGTCAGCGGGTCCCGGCGCCCACGGTGCGGGTCGCGGGCGGCCGCCTGTCGGGCGACGTCTCCGCGTTCGCCGCGACGTGGAACGACCAGGCCTTCAACCAAGGCTCGCCCAAGCCGGGCGGGGGCAGGCCGGGGAACACCACGCTCCCGACCGGCACCTACGACGCCACCACCGGGGCGTTCAGCCTGACGTGGACGAGCCAGATCGTGGGCGGCCCGTTCAACAACTTCACGGGGCTCTGGCACCTTGAGGGCACGTTCGCTCCGCCGGGCGGTCCGGCCGCCGCTCCCGCGACCCGTGGTGGTGCACCCGCGGGGACCGCGCC
>DATFFY010000359.1:0-2213 GCA_035249805.1 Acidimicrobiales bacterium
GACGACCGCATCGACGAGCTCGAGGTCGCCCTGACCGACCAGGCCCTGCTGCGCGCCGCGAGCCTCGCGCTGGCGAACCCGGGCGCCGCCGAGGGCGTGCTGCGGTCACCGGACGGCGCGGTGACGGCGACGGCCGTCGTCCTGCCCGACGGCACCGGCTACCTGATGCTCGACGACGTGCCCGACGTCGGGCCGGCCCGCACCTACCAGCTCTGGGGCCAGAGCGGCGATGAGCTGATCTCGCTCGGCCTGTTGGGCCCACGGCCGGACGACGTCGTGCCGTTCCACGCGTCCGGCGACGTCGCCGCCCTCGCCATCACCGAGGAGGACGCCCCCGGCGTCGTCCGGTCGGAGAACCCGCCGGCGCTGGCCGGGCGGCTGACCTGAGCGCTCGTACCCCCCCTGGGACTCGAACCCAGAACCTGCGGATTAAGAGTCCGTCGCTCTGACCAATTGAGCTAGAGGGGCGTGTGCTGGGCTTCGCAGCCTAGTTGGGGTGACCGAGGGGACTCGAACCCCCGACCTTCAGGGCCACAACCTGACGCTCTAACCACCTGAGCTACGGCCACCATGGGAGGGGTCAGCATAGGCCCGACGTACCATCGCACCGCCAGCCCTCGTAGCTCAGCTGGATCAGAGCAACGGGCTTCTATCCCGTAGTGCGCAGGTTCGAGTCCTGCCGAGGGCGCTAGGCGGGTTGGCGGGTGAGGCGGCGCGTGACCAAGCCGAGGCCGAGGAGGCCGAGGCCGACGCCGATCCAGGACTCGCCGCCGGTGTCGGAGATGACGCCGTCGGGGTTGACCGAGCCGTTGCCGCCGACGCCGAGGCCGCTGCCGATCGTCGTGGTGGTGGTGCCCGCGCCGGCCGTGGTCGTGGACGTGGCGGCCGTGGTCGTGGTGGTCGCCCGAAGCGTCGTGGACGCGCCGGTGGACGGCGTCCCGGTGGTCGTCGTGAGCGTCGTCTCGCCGGTCGACGTGGTGGGGGCGAGCGTCGTGGTGGTCGCCTCGGTCGTGGTCGTCGTCTGCTCCTGTGCCGTGTCGACCTCGTCGTCGTCGCCCAGGTCCCCCGGTTGGGCGATGGCGAGCACCGTGCCCGCGACGAACAGCGCGGCTGCGGCACCCAGGAGGAGCTTCTGGATCGCGTTCAGCGTGTACCTACCTCGGTGGACGGGGGGACGCGGTCTTCGCGGACAGGCGTAGGTGGCTGGGGGTGGGCGCCGGTTGGAGCGGGTGACGGGAGTCGAACCCGCACCACCAGCTTGGAAGGCTGGGGCTCTGCCGTTGAGCTACACCCGCCGGCACCCGGGCGACCGTAGCCGCGTGGGGACGGCATGCTCCAGAGCCAGTTCGACACCCGGGAATGATGCCGCAGGAGCGGTGCTGGAGACGCGGATGGGAGGGGAGAGCCCCTAGGCACTCGCCCCGGCGCCGTCCCACCGGAGCGAGGGGTCGTGGGCCACGATGGACCGCTCGAGCTCCATCAGCTCGGGTGAGGGGTCGAGGCCGAGCTCGTCCCCGAGGCGGCTACGGAGGTCCTGGAAGGCCCGGAGGGCGTCGGGCTGCCGGCCCGAGCGGTACAGGGCGAGCATGAGGAGCTCCCAGAACCGCTCGCGGAGGGCGTGCTCGTGGACGAGGCCCTCCAGCTCGCCCATGACCTCACGGTGGCGGCCGCAGGCGAGCTCGGCGGCGAGGCACTCCTCGAGGGTGGTGAGGCGGCTCTGCTCGAGCCGGATGGCCTCAGCGGTGGCGAAGGTCGAGGCGGCCACCTCGGCCAGGGCGGGTCCCCGCCACAGCGCGAGGGCGGCCCGGAAGCCGGTGACGGCCTCGTTCGGTCGCCCCTCGGCCATGGCGGACCGGGCGGCGGCGACCATCGCCTGGAAGCGGGTGATGTCGACCGACTCGGCCGGCACGTCGAGCAGGTACCCGGGCGGGCGGGTGACGAGGATGCCCTCGATCCCGCTCGCGGCCAAGGTGCGGCGAAGCCTGGAGATGTGCACGCGGAGCGCGGCGCTGGCCGACTCCGGCGGAGAGCCCTCCCACAGGTCCTCGGCGAGCTGGCCGACCGGGAGGGTGCGGCCGTGGTTGGCGACGAGCAGCGCGAGGAGGGTGCGCTCCTTCGCCGCGGTGATCGCCACGGGCTCCCCGTCGAGCAGCACCTCGAGCGGGCCCAGCACGCGGAGGTCGAGCTCCGTGCCGCGCTGGATCGGCTCGGCG
>DATFFY010000360.1:0-6297 GCA_035249805.1 Acidimicrobiales bacterium
CTCCACGCCATCGGCGTGCCCCGGCTCCTCGACGTGTGCGACTACCACTCGTCCGTCGAGGAGGCGGCCGCCACCGCGGCCCGGGCAGGGGTGGGGACGCTCGTCCTCACGCACTACGTCCCGGGCATCGTCCCCGGCGACGAGGACGCCTGGCGCAAGCTCGCGGCCACCGAGTTCGACGGGCGGATCGAGCTCGGCGACGACCTGCACCGGGTCGAGGTGGCCCCCTCCGCCTGACCCGGGCCCGATGGGGCCCCTGGGGGTGCGGCTGCCTACGCTCGCGGCCCGCATGTCGTACGCCCCGCCGGTCCGCCGGCACACGCCGCAGGTGTACCGGGTCCGCCGGGCCCTCCTGGCGACGGCAGTCGTCCTGGTGGCGGCGGCCGGCTGGCAGCTCGTGGCCGGGGGCGAGGAGGACGCGGCCCCGCCCGTCACGAGCACGTCGACGTCGACGACCCTCCCCGCGCTGCCCACCTGCGTCGACGACCCCGCCCAGGACGTCGTCACGGGGATGGACCCGCGGCAGCAGTGGGCCACGATCCGCGTCGACACGCAGGTGATGCTCCCGGCCGGCTACGGGCCGCCTGACCTCCACAACATCTCCGAGGCGGGGTTCCCGCTCACCGAGGGGGTCGCCCTCCGCGGCTTCGTGATGGACGACCTGTCCGCCCTGCGCGAGGGCGCAGCCGCGAACGGCACGCCGATCCGGATCATCGCCGCCTACCGGAGCTTCCAGTCGCAGGAGGACCTGTTCGGACGGCGGGTCGACGAGCTCGGCGCGTCCGAGGCCGGCAGCCGCGTGGCCCGGCCAGGGCACTCCGAGCACCAGCTCGGCACGACCATCGACGTCACGTCCGAGGGGATGACCGACGTCGACCAGTCCTGGGGCGCGTCGCCAGCCGGGCAGTGGATCGCCGGCCACGCCCACGAGTACGGGTTCCTCCTCAGCTACCCGGCCGAGGCCTCCGCGAGCACCTGCTACGACTTCGAGCCCTGGCACCTGCGCTACGTGGGCCGCGACCACGCCGCCATCGTGATCGCGAACCGGCTGACGCTCCGCGAGTACCTCTGGAACCTGGAGCAGGGCGTCACGTACCCACCGCCGACGACCTCGACCACCACGACCACCACCGCTCCGTGAGGCACCGACGCACCACCTACCTGCGGCGGCGCGCCATGGTGGCGCTGGCGATGACCAGCGTCGTCGCGGTGGCCGTGGCCGTCGTCGTCGACCGGCAGGGCGGGGACGACGACCGCGCCGCCGCCTCGACGACCACGACCGAGCCCGTCCCCGAGGGCGAGTTCTTCCGCTCGACGGCCGACGTGCTCGCCGACCCGGCCGGGTTCGGCCTGCCGTACCCCGACGCGGAGGTCGAGGGCCTGCTCACCTTCCGCGGCAACCCGTCGCGCTCCTACTACGGCGTCGGCCCGGTCCCGCAGGCACCCACGAAGCTCCTCCGCTTCCCCTCGGAGCCGATGTGCCGCGAGTCCGAGAACCTCGGCGAGGTGAAGGTCTGGTGCGGCATGGGCTGGACCGGCCAGCCCACGATCGTCGTGCGCGAGGATCGGACGTGGGCGATCTTCGGCGGCTACGACGGCAACATCCACTTCATGGACGCGCTGACCGGCGAGCGCATCCTCCCGGACGTCGAGACCGGCGACATCATCAAGGGCACGCCGACGATCGACCCCGCCGGCTTCCCGCTCGTGTACTCCGGCTCGCGGGACGACCTCCTGCGGGTGATCGCCTTCGACCGGCCGGGGCAGGCCGAGGTCCTGTGGACCCTCGACAGCGAGTCGCAGGGCCCCGTGCTCTGGAACGACGACTGGGACTCCTCGCCGATCGTGCTCGGCGACTACCTCGTGGTCGGCAGCGAGAGCAGCCGCTTCTGGGTCATCAAGCTGAACCGCACCACCGATCCGGCCGGGCTCGTGCAGGTGGCGCCGGAGGTGGTGTTCACCGAGGAGGCCTGGGATCAGGAGGTGCTCGACGCCAACGGCGACGAGGTGGCGTCGGTGGAGAGCTCCGTCGCGGTCTTCGAGGACACGGTGTACTTCGGCACGTCGGCCGGGTTGATCCTGGGCTACGACCTGAGCGCGGTGCCCAGCGGCGCCCCGCCCCGCAGGGTCTTCCGCTTCTACACCGGGGGCGACAACGACGCCTCCGTGGTGGTCGACGACGACGGCTTCCTCTACGTGGCCGGGCAGTACGACCGGCCGCTCGAGCGGGCCCGGGAGGTCGGCCAGCTGACGAAGCTCGACCCCCGCGACGCGACCGATCCGATCGTGTGGAAGCTCGACGACTCGAGCTCGGTGAAGGGCGGCATCTACGGCACGCCCGGGATCCACGGGCGCTCCGTGTACGTCGGGACCAACGGCGGTCGGCTGCTCGGCGTGGACCGGTACACCGGGGCGGTCCGCTGGGAGCGCCGCCTGCCGCCGCCGGTGTGGGGCAGCCCCGTCGTCGTCGACGGCACGCTCCTGATCGGTGACTGCCAGGGCTTCTTCCACGCCCTCGACGTGTCGAACCCGGCGCTGCCG
This sequence comes from Acidimicrobiales bacterium, assembly GCA_035249805.1. GTDB lineage: Bacteria > Actinomycetota > Acidimicrobiia > Acidimicrobiales > VFJN01 > VFJN01. The sequence continues at coordinate 2,542 of DATFFY010000360.1, forward strand.
CCCGTGGAGAAGTGGACAATCGAGCTCGGGGGCTGCGTCGAGGCCACCCCCGCGGTGTGGGACGGCCGCATCTACATCGGCACGCGCGCGGGCTACCTCTACGTGCTGGGCGACGCGACCACCGGCGCCACCCCGCGGGCCTAGCCTCCGGCGATGGTTCGCCGCCCCCTCGCCGTCGCCCTCGTGCTCGCCCTCGCCGTCGCCGCGTGCGGGGACGACGACGACGCTGACGGCGAGGGAACCCCCACCACGGCGACGACCGCGGCCGGCGCCGAGGAGACCGGCATCGGCCCCAACGGCTTCCGGCCGGAGCCCATCGCCTGGGAGGACTGCGGCGGCGGAGAGTGCGCGTCGGTCGAGGTGCCGCTCGACTACGACGCCCTCGACGGCCCCCGCATCGAGGTCGCGGTCCAGCGCCGGCCGGCGGACGGGGAGCGCCTCGGCGCCCTCTTCGTGAACCCGGGTGGACCGGGTGCCAGCGCCACGGAGTACGTCGATCAGCTCGCACCCCTCATCCCGGAGGCGATCACGGAGCGCTTCGACCTCGTCGGCGTGGAGCCCCGCGGCCTCCAGGGCAGCGCGCCGCTCGCCTGCGGCGTCGACTACGTGGACGCGTACGGGGTCGACCCGACGGTGGAGGACGCGGCCGACCGCCAGGTGATGATCGACGTGGCGTCCGGGGTGGCCGAGGCCTGCGCCAGCAGCGCCGGCGACCGCCTGTCCCACGTCGGGACGCGGGACGTCGCCCGCGACATCGACACGGTGCGCGCCGCGATGGGCGACCCCACGCTCAGCTACTACGGCGGCAGCTACGGCACGGCCATCGGGCAGGTGTACGCCGAGCTGTTCCCCCAGCGGATCCGGTCGATGGTGCTCGACGCCGTCGTCGAGCTCGGCCCCTCGGGCCTCGACCTGGCGACCGAGCAGGCCGTGGGCTTCGAGACCGCGCTCGAGCGCTTCGACGCGTCGTGCCGCTCGGGCTCCTGCCGGACCGACCCGATCGACGCGGTCGAGGACGCGATCGCGATGGCCGAGCGGCCGGGCGGCATCCCGTCGTCCGACGAGAGCCGGGCCGCCGGCCCGGGCGAGGCCATCCTGGGCATCTCCGCCGCCCTGTACTCCGAGCAGCTCTGGCCGGTGCTCGACCAGGCACTGGACCTCGCCCTGGACGGCGACGGCCGGGGGCTGGTCGTGCTGGCCGACTACTACCTCGAGATCGGCGACTTCGACGTGTACTTCGCCGTCAACTGCCTCGACTTCGCGTGGCCGAGCGGCGATGCCGCCGCCTTCCTCGACGCCGGCAAGGCCGCCGCCGAGCGCGCCCCCCACTTCGGCGAGGCCATCGTCACCGACTACCTCCGCTGCGTCGACTGGCCGGTGCCGCCCGAGCCGCTCACCCCCGTGACCGCGCCCGGCACCCCCCCGATCGTCGTCATCTCGACGACGGGCGACCCGGCCACGCCGTACGAGGCGGGCGTCGCGGTCGCCGAGCGGCTCGAGCAGGGCGTGCTCGTGACGAACGAAGGGGAGGGGCACGGGGCGTTCGGCTCCCAGATCCCGTGCATCGACGCGATCGTGGCCGGCTACCTCGTCAACGGCACCGTCCCCGACGACGGCGCCGTCTGCGACTGACGTGAGCCGACGCGATGGTCACCCGGAGGTGCCCTCGGCGACGAGGCGCTCGAGGGTGAGCTCGGGGTGGTCGCCCTCGACGCGGGCCAACCAGTACGGGCTCTCGAACAGCGCATAGCGCGTCCCCTCGGCCCGCGCGTACACGGCGACGCCCTGCAGGCCCCGCAGCGCGGGTGTGGACGCCTCGTCGGTGCGACGGGCCACCCGCCACGCGGTCGGTGACAGCTCCGTGGCCGCGCCGAACTCGTGCTCGAGCCGGTGGGCCGCGACCTCGAACTGCATCGGGCCGACGGCGGCGAGGATGGGCGCCTGGTCGCCGAGGTCCTGGTCGCGCAGGACCTGCACCACGCCCTCCTCGTCCAGCTGGGCGATGCCGCGCCGGAACTGCTTGAACCGGCCCGTGTCCTTCACGCGCGCGACGACGAAGTGCTCCGGCGCGAACTCGGGCAACCGCGGGAACTCCACGGGCGGTCCGTCGTAGAGCGCGTCGCCGACCGTGACGTCGGTGGCGTTGACGAGGCCCACGACGTCGCCGGGCCACGCCTCCTCGAGCGTGTCGCGCTCCTGCCCGAACACCGCGTGCGCGTACTTGGTGGCGAAGGGCTTGCCCGTCGGCCCGTGCGTGACGACCATCCCGCGCTCGAACCGGCCCGAGCACACGCGCACGAACGCGATGCGATCACGGTGCGAGGGGTCCATGTTGGCCTGGACCTTGAAGACGAAGGCGGAGAACGGCGCGTCGAGCGGGCGGGGGTGGCCCTGCACGTCGTCGCGGGGCGTCGGGGCCGGCGCGAGGTCCACGACGGCGTCGAGGAGCAGCCGCACGCCGAAGTTCGTGAGGGCCGACCCGAAGAAGACCGGCGTCACCTCGCCCTTGCGGAACCGCTCACCCTCGGCGTGCGCGCCGACCTCGTCCAGGAGGGCCAGCTCCTCCTCGGCAGCCGCCCAGGCGTCGCCCTCCTCCGCGGCCGCCTCCGCGAAGGTGCGCACCTCCTCACCGGCCTCGGTGGCGCCGCGGGCGGTGCGCGTGAACCGCACGTAGTGGCCGCCGGCCCGGTCGACGACACCGCGGAAGTCGCCGGCGATGCCGACCGGCCACGTGACGGGGGTGGGCACGATCGAGAGCTGTGCCTCCACCTGGTCGAGGAGCTCGAGCGGCTCGCGGCCCGGCCGGTCCCACTTGTTCACGAACGTGACGAGCGGCAGGTTGCGCTCACGACAGACCTCGAAGAGCTTCAAGGTCTGGGGCTCGATGCCCTTGGCCGCGTCGAGCACCATCACGGCGGCGTCCGCCGCCGCGAGCACCCGGTAGGTGTCCTCGGAGAAGTCCCGGTGACCCGGGGTGTCCAGGAGGTTCAGGACGGCGTCCCGGTACGGGAACTGCAGCACCGTCGACGTGATCGAGATGCCGCGCTTCTGCTCCATCTCCATCCAGTCCGACGTCACCCGGCGCCGTTCGCCCCGGGCCTTGACGGCCCCGGCCGACTGCACGGCGCCCCCGTACAGCAGGAACTTCTCTGTGAGCGTGGTCTTGCCCGCGTCGGGGTGGCTGATGATGGCGAAGGTCCGGCGCCGTGCGGCCTCGTCCGTCGGGGTCGACGTGGTCAAGATCCGGGAGGGTAACCTTGAGACCTTGCCCGGCGGGCGGCCTGGCCCATCCCACCAGGACGTTGAGCGAGGTCTCAACCCACCGCATGCCCGATCCCGCACCTCCCCCTCCCCCGCCTCCGGGGGCCGAGCCAGCGCCGACGACCTGGATCGCGTCGCGCCTCCAGGCCCGCTTCGAGGAGCTCGACGCCGACGAGGTGGCCGAGCCCTGGTACAACGACGTCCCGCCGCCGATCGAGCCCGGCGCCCTCCGCGCCGGCAGCTTCGACTCCGGGCAGGCCCGCGGGTCGGGGCCGACGCAGCGACAGGTCGCCGACCTCGACCGCCAGCTGGCCGTCCTGCGCAACCAGCTCGACGCGGCGTTCGACGAGTTCGACCAGCGCCTCGAGGCGGCCGAGACCCGGGCCAGCGTGGCCGAGGCGCGGGCCAGCGTGGCCGAGACCCGAGCGACGGACGCGGAGGCACGGGCCAACCTCGCCCACACTCGCATCGACGAGGTCGTCGCCTTCGTCACCG
>DATFFY010000361.1:0-3466 GCA_035249805.1 Acidimicrobiales bacterium
AGCGCCGGCCGCGACGGCGCCGGCCGTGGGCTCACGGGCGCTCCGGGAGCGTGCCCGGCGGCTCGCCGCCGCCGTGCACGAGCAGGTTGGCTCCGGTGATCTGCGCGGCGAGGGAGGACGCGAGGAAGAGGCACGACTGGCCGACGTCCTCCGGCGTCGACATGCGACCCATCGGCACGCCGTCGTGCATCGCCGCGATGCGGGCCTCGTCGTCGGCGTAGTGCTGCGCGAAGATCTCCGGGGTCCCGATGATCCCGGCGGTCACGAGGTTGACGCGCACCTTGGGGGCGAACTCGACGGCCAGCGACTGGGTGAGGTTCAGGAGGCCGGCCTTGGCCGCGCCGTAGGCGGCCACCCCTGGGGCCGCGCTCAGGCCGTTGACGGATCCGATGTTGAGGATGACGCCGCCGCCGGGCTGCCGTTGCATCACGTCGTTCACCTGCTGGGCCACGAGCAGCGGCGCGATGAGGTTGAGGGTGATGATCGACGTGAGGAACCTCGGGGAGGTGCCGGCCACGAACGCGGGCGGTGTGCCGCCGGCGTTGTTGACGGCGACGTCGAGCGACCCGAACGCGTCGACGGTGGCGGCGACGAGCGCGGCGATCTGGTCGGTGTCGCGGACGTCGGCGGCGGTGAACCGGGCCGTGCGCCCGTCTGCGGTGGGCAGCTCGTCGGGTTCGGACCGTCCGCAGACCATCACGTCCGCGCCGTGAAGGAGGAAGACCTCGGCGATGCCGCGGCCGACGCCCTTGGTCCCGCCCGTCACGAGGACGGACCGTCCGGTCATGTCGAGGGGGTCAGCCATGGACCCGGTTGTACCTCAACGGTCAGCCCGTGAGGGCCTGCGCGCGGGGCGGCGTGCGCACGGGCCGGGTCGCCGCCGCGGTCATGGGGCGAGCCTAGGTGAGCATGTCGAGCCGGAGGCGCTCGAGGCGGGTGCGGGCGATCCGCCACTCGCCGCCCTCGCGGGCGTACTCCTCCAGGTAGTGGCCATAGCCCTGCAGACCGACCCGGGAACCGTCCTCGCTGCCGGGCCACTCGACGTAGTCGAACATCGCCCAGGTGCCCCGGGCCGTGTCCGGGCCCGTGATCTCGATCTCGGGCATGTGGCCGTGGTGCACGGTCTGCGTGCCATCGAGCGCGGCGCGCACGCCCGCGACGATCTGGGTCCGCCCGTGCTCGACGACGGCGGCCTCCGGGACCTCCAGCACGGCGTCGGTGGTGAACACGGTGCCCCACTGGTCCCACTGCTTCGTGTCGAGGAAGCGGAAGTACCGGGCCTTCAGCTGCTTGATGGCCTCGATGTCGACGAGGCGCTGCACCGGATCCATCGCGTCCGTCACTCCGGTCTCCTCTCGATCAGTGGGCCGAGCTGCGCGAGCGCGCTCGCCTGCTCGCCGCCGTCGACGAGCACGTCGATGCCCGACACGAAGGACGCCTCCCGCGAGAGGAGGAAGGCCACCACCGCGGCGATCTCGTCGGGTGTGCCGAGCCGCTGCATGGGATGGCTGGCCAGCGCCTGCTGCATCATCGGCTGGTTGTCCAGCTCGAGCCTCGCCATGGGCGTGTCGATCATCCCGGGGGACAGCGACACCACCCGCCCGCCGCGCTCGGCCCAGCGGGCCGAGGCAGCGGCCGACTCCACCTGCACCGCCTTCTTGGACCACGCGTAGGCGAGGCCGGGGTCCGTGATCAGCGCGGCGACGCGGTCGAGCAGGTCCTCGCTGCGGACGGCGCCCAGCAGGTCGACGTACTCCTGGCCGAGCAGGTGGAGCGGGACGTAGCCCGCGGACGACGCGAAGCACACCGCCGCCGCGCCCGGCGCCACCAGGGGCTCGAGCGCGTCGAGCAGCCGCGTGGTGCCGAGCAGGTTGACCTCCACGATCCGACGGGGTTCGGCCATCGTGGGCGACAGCCCCGCGGCGTGGGCCAGCAGCCGGAACGAGCCGAGCTCGGCGACGCGCTGGGCGAGCCGCCCGACGGCATCGGGATCGCTGACGTCGCAGGCCACGCCCACGGCGCCGTCGACGGCCGGCTCCCGCAGGTCGACGGCGACGAGCTGGTCGACCATGGGTCGCAGCCGGGCGAGGCAGGCCTGCCCCATGCCGCTGCTCGCGCCGGTGACGACGCCGACGCTCGGCTCCGGAGCCACGGCGTGACGGTAGGCCGTGTTGACGGTGGCGTCAAAAACCAGACCAGCCATCCCCCCCGCTTCGCCGTGTCCGATCGAAAGATTTTGACGTTCTCGTTAGAAATCGGTACCATGACGGGATGGCACGGCAGCTCGGGTACTCGGTGTTCGACGGCGACAACCACTTCTACGAGACGAGGGACGCCTTCACCCGGCACCTCCCGGACCGGTACAAGCCGGCGGTCCGGTACATCGACGTGGACGGCCGCACGAAGATCGCCATCCGGGGCCACATCTCCGACTACATCCCGAACCCCACCTTCGACGTCGTGGCCCGCCCCGGGGCGCAGGAGGAGTACTTCCGCAACGGCAACCCGGAGGGCAAGAGCTACCGGGAGCTGATCGGGGAGCCGATGCGGAGCATCCCGGCCTTCCGGGAGCCCGGCCCCCGCGTCGAGCTGATGGACGAGCTCGGCGTGGACCGCACGCTCATGTTCCCGACGCTCGCGAGCCTCCTCGAAGAGCGGATGCGCGACGATCCGGAGCTCACCCACGCGGCCATCCACGCCCTCAACCAGTGGATGCACGAGGAGTGGACCTTCGACTACCAGGACCGCATCTTCTCCACGCCGATCATCACGCTCCCGATCGTCGAGAGGGCCATCGAGGAGCTCGAGTGGGTCGTCGAGCGCGGCGCGAAGGTCGTGCTCATCCGGCCGGCCCCGGTGCCCGGCCCGCGCGGCTCGCGCTCGCCGGCGCTGCCGGAGTTCGACCCGTTCTGGAAGCGCGTGGTGGAGCTCGACGTGCTCGTCGCGATGCACGCGTCGGACAGCGGCTACTCGCGCTACAAGAACGATTGGACCGGTCCGGGGGAGTACCTCCCGTTCGTGCTCGACCCGTTCCAGCTGATGATGGACAAGGAGCGGCCGATCACCGACACGATGACCGCCCTCACCTGCCACGGGCTGCTCAGCCGCTTCCCCGAGCTGCGCGTCCTGTCGGTGGAGAACGGGGCGGCATGGGTCCTCCCGTTCCTGCACTCGCTGGCGGACACCTACAAGAAGATGCCGCAGGCCTTCACGGAGGACCCGGTCGAGGCGTTCAAGCGCCAGGTGTACGTCTGCCCGTTCCACGAGGACGACGTGCAGGCCCTCGTCGACGTCCTCGGCCCGGACCACCTCTGCTTCGGGTCGGACTACCCGCACCCGGAGGGGCTCGCGGAACCGCTGTCGTTCGTCGACCACCTCCCGGCCTCGATGGGCGACGCCGACAAGGCCGCGATCATGGGCGGCAACCTCGAGCGCCTCATGCGGGTCGGGGCACGGGTCTGAACCC
>DATFFY010000362.1:0-4195 GCA_035249805.1 Acidimicrobiales bacterium
ACGGCGTCGGGCCAGCGGGGCCAGGGGGCGTAGGCCAGCCAGCGCCGGACCCGCACCCACGCGACGACGAGCGCTGCCGCGACGAAGGCCAGGACCGTCGCGAAGGCGAACAGGGACGCGTCCCCGAACGCGGGCACGTCGCCGCCGAACAGGTCGACGTAGGCGACCGCCGCGGCGAGGAGCGCGGTGACGACGACGACGGCGTCGTGCGACGTCCCGTCGCCGGCGCGGCGCACGCGTGCGGTTAGAAGGACGGCCCGCTGGCCGTGCCGGACTTCTCCTCCTGGAAGGCCAGGTAGCCGCCGCCGGCCAGCGCGAGCGCGGCGATCGTGGCGACGAAGAGGCCCCAGGACCGGCTCACGTCCACGCCGAAGCCGGGGCTGTCCTCGCCGATGAGGAGCTTGAGGACGACGAGCAGGGCGGCGAGGCCGCCCACGCCGAGCATCGCCTGTCCGGTGCTGAACGGCATGTCGGGCATCGTGGCGTTGCCGAGCTTGGTGGCCAGCACGACGCCGGCCGAGAGCAGCCCGAGGAGGGCCGGCAGGCCGCCGAAGACGAAGCTCACGTCCCAGCCGTTGCCGGTGTCGCTGAACCCGGCGAACTCGGCCTTGAACCACGGCAGGAAGGCGGAGACGAACAGCACGAGCCCCGACACGGCGATGATCCGGTCGGTACGGCTGAGCTTGCTGAGATCCACGGATGCCCCCTCACGGCTTCGGTGCGGTCGCCGGCGGGAACGCTAACGCTTGGGCCGCGGAGGCGGGAGGATGTCCCGTCGGGGGCGGCAGGGGCGGCTGGTACGTTGCCGCGGTGCGCATCGCCGTCCTCGCGTCGGGCAGCGGGACCCTGCTGGAGGCCATCCTCGACGACGACATCCCGGTCTCCCTGGTGGTCGTGGACCGGCCGTCGCGGGCCACCGAGGTGGCCACCTCGCGAGGTGTCGACGCGGTGCTCGTCGAGCGGACCAGCTTCGGCGACGCCTTCGACCGGGCCGCCTACACCCGCCAGGTCGTCGAGGTCCTGCAGGCCGCCGAGATCGACCTCGTCGTCATGGCCGGCTTCGGCACGATCTTCGGCGAGGCGATCCACGAGGCCTATCCCCACCGCATCCTGAACACCCACCCGGCCCTCCTGCCTGCCTTCAAGGGCTGGCACGCGGTGCGCGACACCCTCGACGCGGGGGTGAAGGTCACCGGCTGCACCGTCCACGTCGCCACCCTCGAGGTCGACGCCGGTCCGATCCTGGCCCAGGAGTCCGTGCCGGTCCGGGCCGACGACGACGAGGCCTCGCTGCACGAGCGGATCAAGTCGGTGGAGCGACGGCTCTACCCCGCCACCATCAAGGCCGTCCTCGCCGACCCCGCCATCCTCAAGGAGCCCCCCGGCTGACATGAGAGCGAACCTTGGCGAGCGAACCAGAAGCACAGGGCCCCCTGTGCACCTCGTGATGGGACCAGGCCAGAGGCGCCAGGACGATGGGGGACTCGCATGAGAGCCCTCCTCAGCGTGTACGACAAGAGCGGGGTGGTGGAGCTCGCCCGCGAGCTGCGCAGCCTCGGGTGGGACCTCGTGTCGAGCGGGGGGACCGCGAAGGCCCTGCGGGAGGCCAACCTCGCCGTCACCGACGTCGCCGAGCTCACCGGCTTCCCGGCCATCCTCGGCCACCGGGTGGTGACGCTGCACCCGAAGGTGCACGGCGGGATCCTCGCCGACCGGCGGAACCCCGACCACCAGGCCGACATGGTCGCCTACGGCATCGATCCCATCGACCTGGTCGTGTCGAACCTGTACCCGTTCGGCTCCAGCACCGCCGACTTCGAGCACGGCGCCACCCGCGCCGAGGAGCTGATCGACATCGGCGGGCCGGCCATGATCCGGGCCGCGGCCAAGAACTTCAAGGACGTCGGCGTGGTGACCGAGCCGACCGACTACGGGCAGGTGGTCGAGGAGCTGAAGACGACCGGCGTGCTCTCCGACGCCACCAAGCGGTCGCTGGCCCGCAAGGCCTTCGCCCACACGGCGGCCTACGACGCGTCGATCGTGGAGTGGTTCGACGAGGGCGATGACCCGCTGCCGCCCACCCTGCACCTCGCTCTGGAGCGGGTGCAGGACCTCCGCTACGGCGAGAACCCGCACCAGACCGGCGCCCGCTACCGCGAGATCGGCTCCTCGTCCTGGTGGGACGACGTCGAGCAGCACGGGGGGATGGCGCTCAGCTATCTGAACCTCTTCGACGCCGACGCGGCCTGGGGGCTGGCCAACGACCTCGCCGGCACGTTCGGCCGTCCGGCCGTCGCGATCATCAAGCACGCCAACCCCTGCGGCGCCGCGATCGCCGACGCGCTGCCCGACGCGTACCAGCGGGCCTTCGAGTGCGACGAGCGCTCCGCCTTCGGCGGCATCGTCGCGCTGTCGCACCCGGTGGACGACGCCACCGTCGAGCGCATGGTGGCCGCGGCCCAGGCCGACGTCGTCATCGCCCCGGGCTACGGCGACGGCGTCGTCGACGCGCTGGCCAAGAAGCGCAAGAACACGCGGCTGCTCACGGCACGCGCTCCCCAGGCGGACCGCCTCCAGATCCGCCAGCTGACCGGCTCCTGGCTCGTGCAGGACGCCCACCACTTCGCCTCCACCCGGGCCGACTGGCGGGTCGTCACCAAGCGCGAGCCGACCGACGCGGAGTGGGCCGACGCCGAGCTGGCATGGCGGCTCGTGGGCTGGGTCAAGAGCAACTCGATCGTGCTCGTGAAGGACGGGACGGCGTGGGGCATCGGTGCGGGACAGCAGAACCGCGTCGAGGCCGGGCAGATCGCCGCCGCCAAGGCCGCCGGTCGCGCCGCGGGCGGGGCCTGCGCGAGCGACGCCTTCTACCCGTTCCCCGACGGCATCGAGGCCGCCGCCGATGCCGGCGTGGCCGTCGTCATCCAGCCGGGTGGCTCGGTGAAGGACGAGGACAACATCGCCCGCGCCGACGAGCTCGGCCTCGCCATGGTGTTCACGGGGGAAAGGCATTTCCTGCACTAGATGTGCCGAGGGGGGCTGCGCGCCCCCCTCAGCGATACCCCCATCGCCTGGCCGGCACGCCGCCCGGCCCTGCGTAGGATCCGGCCGTGGCCGTGATCATGTCCGGGGGTCCTGTCGCTGACGCCGTGTTCGACGGTCTCGGCCCGCGGATCAAGGCGCTCGTGGCTGCGGGGCACACGCCGGGGTTGGCGACGGTGCTGGTGGGGGACGACGAGCCGTCGGAGCGGTACGTCGGGATGAAGATGCGCAAGGCCCAGGAGCTCGGCATGGCGAGCCCGCACGTGCACCTGCCCCAGGACGCGACCACCGAGCAGGTGATCGACGCGGTGCAGCGGCTGAACGAGGACCCGGCCGTCGACGCCATGCTCGTCCAGTACCCGGGGCCGCCGCAGGTGGACTTCGACGCCGTCCTGATGGCCATCGACCCGGACAAGGACGTCGACGGGTTGCACCCGACCAACCTCGGCCGGCTCGCCCTCGGCATCCCCGGGCCCGTGTCGTGCACGCCCGCGGGGATCGAGGCGATCCTCAGCCACTACGAGGTGCCGGTGGCCGGGCGCCACGTCGTCATCGTGGGCCGCGGCGTGACCATCGGACGACCCCTCAGCATCCTCCTGTCGCAGAAGCGACCGACGGCCAACGCCGCCGTCACCGTCGTGCACACCGGCGTCCCGGACTGGGCCGACCACGTGCGGGGGGCCGACATCCTCGTGGCCGCCGCCGGCGTCCCCGGGATGATCCAGCCCGAGCACATCCGGCCGGGCAGCGTCGTCGTCGGGGCGGGCGTCCGCTACGAGGGGAGGAAGCTCCTCCCGGATGTCGACGAGCGCTGCGAGGAGGTGGCGGGCTGGATCACGCCGCGGGTCGGCGGGGTGGGGCCCACCACGATCGCGATGCTCTTCCGCAACTGCGTCGAGGCGGCCGAACGATCCGCCGGCTCGGCGGGCTGAGGCATGCCCGGGATCGTCACCGAGCTGCCGTCGACGGCCATCGAGGGCCACACGGCGTCGGGCCTCGGCTCCGACGGCCACCCGATGCGGATCATGACGCGGCGGGCCGCCGGCCTGGTCGGCGAGCCGTGGGACGACGCCGCCCGCGCCGAGGTGGCCTCGTACTTCGACGCGATGGCAGGGGACTGGCACACGCGCACGTCGCCCGAGCGGGACGCGGT
>DATFFY010000363.1:0-14847 GCA_035249805.1 Acidimicrobiales bacterium
CGCGGCGTTCGTGCTCGTCACCGGCGTCGGCCCGGCGGATGACGACCGCCTCGCGCTCACCCCGGCCTTCGGCGCCGACCTCGCCGTCGACGTGTCCACGACCGACCCGGCCGTCGCACTCCGGGAGGCGACCGGGGGCCGCCTGGCCGACGTGGTCGTCGACGTGACGGCGAAGGCACCGGCCGCGCTCGCGCAGGCGGTCGGCCTTGCTCGCGTCGGGGGCACGATCGTGCTCGCGGGGACGCGAGGGTCGGCCGAGACGCCCGGCTTCTGGCCCGACCTCGTCGTCTACAAGGAGCTGCGCATCCTCGGCGCCCTCGGCGTCGACGCGCCCGCGTACCGCGCCGCCCTCGACCTCCTCGCCGAGGGCCGGTACCCGTTCGCCGACCTGCCCCGCCGCACGGTGGGCCTCGACGACGCCGAGGAGCTCGTCCGGTCGATGGCCGGCGAGTCGCCCACCCCGCCCCCCGTCCACGGCGTCGTCGTGCCGTGCGCGCGAGCTGAAGGAGAGCTGCCATGAACACGTCCCTGGTCCAGGTGCTCGGTGCCGTCGCCTACGGCGAGCTGAAGGCCTACGAGGGCGCGAAGGCCGAGGCCGAGGCCGCCACCACGGAGGCCGAGCGGCTCCGGTATCGCAAGGTCGCGGCCGAGGAGCTCCGCCACCACAAGGGCTTCGTCGCCCGCCTCGAGGCGCTGGGCGCCGACCCCGAGCGGGCCATGGCCCCGTACCGGGTGCCGCTCGACCGTTACCACGGCCGCGCCCCGGGCGACGAGGTCGACGAGGCCGTGTTCGGCTACCTCGGCGAGGGGGTGGCCGACGACCTCCTCCAGTGGCTCCGTCGGGTGGTGGACCCCGAGACGGCCGCCTTCATCGACACGGTGATCGAGGACGAGGTGGAGCACGAGGCGGGGGCGGCGGCCGATCTCCGGGCCGTGCTCGACACGACGCCGGGCGCACGCCGACGGGCCGGGCGAGCCTCACGCCGGATGCTCGTGCACATGCTCTGGAGCGGTCGCACCGGGGCCGCCCCCCTCGCCGCCTTCCTTCGGCTGGGCCGTCCGCACGACCTGCTCGGCGCGATCCTCGGCGGCCACGTGCGGCGCATGTCCGCCGTCGGCCTCGGCCCCTTCGGGCTCCCCCGCCTCGTCCTGCCAACTCGCGACGGCTGACCCACAGATGTGTACGCCCAGCGTCGCGAGTTCGATTTGGGGGGGGGGAGCGTGGGGGGACGGTGCCTAGCCCGGGAGCTTGTCGGCGACGGCCTCGGCGGCGTCGGTGACGGCCTTCCGGGCCTTGCGGTACCGCAGCCGCAGCTGGCGCGTGAGCGCCGGCTCGCGGTGGGGCGGCAGCTGTCCCCGCCGGTGGAGGTAGAGGGCCTTGCCGGCCCCCATGAGCGGGGTGGCCACCAGCGCCCCCGGCACGCCGGCCGCCGCGCCGCCCACGAGCGCGGCCAGCATCGTCGCCGGCGGCGTGAGGTTCACCGCCTGCCCGACGACGGCCGGCTGGATCACGTTGTTCTCGAACTGCTGGTAGCCGAGGAAGATCACCCCGGCGATGACCGCGGTGAGCGGGCTGTCGGTGAGCGCCAGCAGGACGAAGAAGGAGCCGCCGAGGAAGCCGCCGATCTGGGGGATGAAGTTGGTGAGCATCGCCCACAGGCCGGCGATCGGGGCCAGCGGCACACCGAGGACGAGGCCGGTGCTGAGCACCACGAGGCCGTTGAGCACGGCGACGAACAGCGAGCCCGCGAAGTAGTTGCCGAAGCTCTGGTAGACGATGTGGCCGACCTCGTCCGTCTGCTCGCGCCGGCGGGGCGGGACGAGGGCACGGAGGCGGCGCACCATCACCTCGCCGTCCACGAGCACGCCCAGCGCGGTGATGAGGACGACGACCGTGCTGAACGCGCCGCCGAGCACGCGCTCGCCGAGGTCGGCCAGCTCGTCGTCGTCGAAGCTGTCGGGGAGGTCCTCGATCGCCCGGGTGACGTCGCCCGCGGCGTCCGCCTCCTCGAGGCGCTGCCCGAGGATCGGCCAGCTGTAGAGGTCCTCCACGGTCGCCGGCAGCTCGTCGCTGAAGTCGCGCGCCTGCCGCACGGCGGGCGGTGCCACCAGCAGCACGACCGCGGCGAGGAAGACGACGAGGCCACCGCCGACGACGAGCGCGGCGGTGCCTCGGCCCGTGCGCCAGCGTCGCTGCACCGACGACACGAGGGGCGACAGGGCCAGGCCGAGCACGAGCCCGACCGCGACGCGGGTGACCATGTCGGGCGCGATCGACAGCACGGCCCACAGCGCGGCGGCCACGGCGGCGACCGCGCCGAACACCACGACCGAGCCGAGGTCGAAGTCGATGACGACGCGCGTGTCGCCCCTTGCGCCACCGCGAGCGTCCCCGGCTGACGTGGCCACCGACGGTACGGTACGCCGCGATGGCGGCGACCCGAGGGACCGTCGAGCACCGCGTCGTGCACCTCTCGGCGGGCGCCGCGGTCACGATCGTCGCGACGATCCTCGCGCTCATCGTGGCCCGCAGCGTCTTCGTGGACGCCCACCGGCCGCTGTCCTGGGCGGCCGCCGCCGTCGTCGCCGCCGTGCTCCTCGATCCGATCGTCGACCACCTCGCCGTCCGCATCCGGCGCGTACCGGCGGTGCTCGGCACGTTCCTGCTGATCGGGGCGATCGCGGTCGGAGGCGCGTACGCCGTGTTCGACGGCGTGCAGGACGCCGTGCACCGCCTGGAGGAGGTGGCGCCCGAGGCGGCGCAGGAGATCGAGGACCGCGGCGACGGCCTCGGCGAGGTGGCGCGCGACTTCGAGCTGCGGAGCCGCGTCACCGACTTCGTCGACGCGCTGTCCGACCGCGTGACCGGGGGTGACGACGTGCTGCGCACCGCGGGTGGTGGCGCGCCGACCTACTTCGTGTGCGCCATCCTCACGGTCTTCCTCATGACCTACGGCCCCCGCATCGCCAGCGCCGCGGTCAAGCAGGACCCGGACGAGGCCCGCCGCGAGCGCGTGGCCGCCGTGGTCGGCCCTGCGGTGCAGCGGGCCCGCTCCGCCATCCTCCTCACCGCCGGGTGGGCGACCCTGGTGGGCGCCGTGGGCGCCGCGCTGGCGACCGTGCTCGACCTCCCGGCCGCGCTGGCGGTCGGCTTCACGGTCGGGGTGGTCGCCCTGCTGCCCCACGTCGGCATCGTCATCGGCGCGGTCCCGCTCCTGCTCCTCAGCCTGGGCTTCCGATCGGCGACGACGGCGATCGTCCTCGCGATCGCGGCCGTCGGCCTCCAGGTCCTCGACTCCATGGTCGTACGGAGGTGGATCGCCGGCCGATCCGTCGAGATCGGGCTGCTCGTGCCGTGGGTCGTCGCCCTCGTCGGCTACCAGGTGTACGGCATCGGCGGCGGCGCCTACGGGCTCGCCTACGCGATCTTCGGCCTCGCGGTCCTCGACCAGCTGCACCTGCGCAACGAGGCTCGCCTGGCGGCGGCGGCCGAGCGCACGAAGGCCACGAAGGCCCGGAAGCGGGCACCGGCCAGGAAGCGGGCACCGGCAACCTCGTAGGCGGTGCACAGGGAGCGTTGAGGTTCGGGGCGCATGGTGGCCCTGTCACCACGACATCACCCCGAAAGGAACCTCCGATGCCCAGCAAGCGCACCGTGCTCGGCGCCGCCGCCTTCTCCGCCGCCTTGGCCGGCGGCGGTGTGGCGGGCGCCCTGCTCGGCACCCCCAGCCCGTCGGCCGCCCAGGACGACACGTCCACCTCCACGACCGAGGCCACCACCGAGGACGGCGCCCGTCCGCACCGGGGCCCGTTCGGTCACCGCGGCGCTCGGCTCGAGACGGCCGCCGAGGCCCTCGGCATGACCGCCGAGGAGCTCAAGGCCGAGCTCGAGGCCGGCACGTCGATCGCCCAGGTGGCCGAGGAGCGCGGCGTCGACGTCCAGGTCGTCGTCGACGCCCTGGTGGCCGAGGGCACCGAGCGCCTCGAGCAGGCGATCGAGGAGCTTCCCACCCGGGTCGGCGAGCTCGTCCAGCGCGAGGGCCTGCCCGAGCGCCCGCACCGCGGCCGCCGCCCCGCCGACGCCTCCGCGGCCTGACGAATCCATCCCAGAGCAAGGAGGAGCGCTCGCCCAGGGGCGCTCCTCCTTCGCGCCCCGGCCGGCGAAGCCGGCTCAGCCGGACAGGGCCCCATGCGGCGCAGCCGCAGCCTTCAGGAACCCTTGGTTCGCCGGCGGAGCCGGCGAGGCAAGCTCAGTCGGAGAGGAGGTTCGTCACGTCGACGGCGACGAGGACGAGCATGGCGACGATGATGGCCCCGGCCAGTGCCGTGTAGTGCCAGCGGAACCGGTGGTCGGCCCGCCAGAAGCGGCGGATCGACAGGTAGTCGGCGGCGATGGCGATCGCGCTGACCGGCAGGCCGATCGCCGGGGTGGCCCGCGTCGACACGCCGATGATCGGGAAGACGAACGGCAGCACGATGTAGGTCAGCAGGCAGCGGGCGGCCGAGATGTAGATCGACACCTCGAAGGCCTTGCGGGCGGCCCGCTCGGACACCGTGGGCGTGGGATCGGCCGGCAGGAGCAGCAGCCGGCGCATGCGCTGGTCGAGCGGGGACAGCTGCCGCGCGGGAGCGAGGGTCAGCGCCGCGTCGACGGTGTCGGTCACGCCGCCGACGCTAGCGGCCCGCCCCATCGCCGCTGTAGCCAGCACGAGGCTGTTGGCATGCCTGTGTCCTGGTGTTAGGGTCACCTACATCACCGCTCGCGGATCGAGCGGACACCCGGTGTTCGGGGCGTCGAGCCTGCTGTTGGGACGGGCTCGACGCTCCGAGCCGGGACCGGGGCCCGACGGGCTACGCGGTGGCGGTGCGGCAGACGCCCTCGGCGACCGCCGCCTCGGCCACCCGCTCGGCCACGAGCGGACCGACCCGATGGTCGAAGACCGACGGGACGATGTAGTCCGGCCGGATGTCGTCGCCGACCACCTCGGCGATGGCCGCGGCCGCGGCGAGCTTCATGCCCTCGGTGATCCGCGTTGCGGACACGTCGAGAGCGCCCCGGAAGATGCCCGGGAACGCCAGCACGTTGTTGATCTGGTTCGGGTAGTCGCTGCGGCCCGTCGCGATGACCTTGGCCAGGCCATCGGCGTCCTCGGGCCGGATCTCCGGGTTCGGGTTGGCCATCGCGAACACGATCGGGTCCCGGGCCATCTTGCGGATGTCCGACGCGGTGATGAGATCGGGCCCGGACACGCCGATGAACACGTCGGCGCCGGGCATGATCTCGCTCAGCGCCCCCTCGCGGCGGTCTGGGTTCGTGTGCTCGGCGAACCAGAGCTTGGCCACGTTGAGGTCGTCGCGGCCCTCCCAGATCGCGCCCTTGCGGTCGACCCCGATGATCTGCCGCACGCCCGCTTCCATGAAGATCTTCGAGCACGCCACACCCGCGGCGCCGACGCCGGCGACGACGACCGAGAGGTCCTCCATCCGCTTGTCGACGATGCGCAGCGCGCTCTCCAGCGCGGCGAGCGCCACGACGGCGGTGCCGTGCTGGTCGTCGTGGAAGACCGGGATGTCGAGCAGGTCCTTGAGCCGGTCCTCGATCTCGAAGCAGGCCGGCGCCGCGATGTCCTCGAGGTTGATGCCGCCGAAGACGGGGGCGATCCGCACGACGGTCTCGACGATCTCGTCGGCCGTGGTGACGTCGAGGCAGATCGGGAAGGCGTCCACCCCGCCGAAGTTCTTGAACAGGAGGGCCTTGCCCTCCATGACCGGCAGCGCCCCGGCCGGGCCGATGTCGCCCAGGCCGAGCACGGCGGTGCCGTCCGTGACGATCGCGACCATGTTCTTCTTGATCGTGTACTCGTGGACCAGCGCCGGCCGCTGCTCGATGGCCGTGCAGACCCGGGCCACGCCCGGCGTGTAGGCCATCGACAGGTCGTCCCGGTCGTTGACCGGCATGTTCGCCAGCACCTCGATCTTGCCGCCCTCGTGCATCTCGAAGGTGCGGTCGGCCACCTCGATGACCTCGACCCCGTCGAGCGCCTTGACCACGCTCACGACCTTCTCGATGTGCTCCTCCGAGGAGCAGTTGACGATGACCTGCTCGTCGAGGTGGGCTCCTCGTACGTCGAAGCCGCCGAGCGCCGTGATGTTCCCGCCGGCGTCGCCGATGGCGGTCGCGAGCCGGCCGAGCGTGCCCGGCCGGTTGTCCAGCCGAACCTGCAGGCGGATGGAGAAGGCGGCGGTGGGGGTGGCCATGACGTCAACCGTTCCTCGTCTACGGGACGGCTGACGTTACTGAACTACGAGGCCTCGTGGCTCATCTCCTCGAGGCAGCGCCGGATCTCCGAGGCCTTGAACCGGCGGTGGCCGCCGAGCGTGCGGATGGCCGTGAGCTTGCCGGAGCGGGCCCATCGGGTGACCGTCTTCGGGTTCACTCGGAACAGCGCCGCGACCTCGCTCGGGGTGAGGAGCGCTTCGTGTGCGTCGATGTCGTTCGCCATGGGTCGTCCTTTGGTGCGGTCGCGTGCCCCACGCTTGCGAGTCGTCCGGTCGTCTGTCCCTTTCGGGCTTCGAACGTACGGCTCGGGCGCTCGGGGGTCGATGGCCCGATCGGGTCATTTCGGACGTGGTGGGTGACTAGTCACCCCGTGCCATGGACCGCGTGGGTAGGTTGAGCAGCAGCGGAGGGGGTGCCATGGCAGGACCCAAGCCCACGGCCGACGACCTGTCCGTCCTGCACCTCCACGACCGCCACAGCGAGCTCGGCCTCTCCGGCGAGGACCTCCTGGGGATGTACCGGACGATCCTCCTCGCCCGCGTCCTCGACCAGAAGGTGTGGTCGCTGAACCGGATGGGCAAGGCCGCCTTCGTCGTCTCGGGGCAGGGCCACGAAGGGGCCCAGGTGGGGGCGACGTGGGCCCTCCGGGCCGGGCACGACGTCGTCCTTCCCTACTACCGGGACACGGGCGTGCTCCTGACGCTCGGGATGACCGCGGAGCAGATCCTGCTCGCCGTCCTGGCCCGCGCCGACGATCCGAACAGCGGCGGTCGCCAGATGCCGAACCACTGGGGCTGGGCCGAGCAGCGCGTGATCACCGGCTCGTCCCCCATCGCCACCCAGCTCCCCCACGCCGCCGGGCTGGCCTACGCCTCCAAGCTGGCCGGGGACGAGCGCGTCGTCGTGTCGTTCTTCGGCGAGGGGGCCACCTCGAAGGGCGACTTCCACGAGGCCCTGAACTTCGCGGGGATCCACCGCCTGCCCATGGTCTTCGTCTGCGAGAACAACGGCTACGCGATCTCGGTGCCGATGTCGTCCGAGTCGGCCGTCGACGACGTGGCCGAGCGCGCCCATGCCTACGGGTTCGGCGGCGTGATCGTCGACGGCAACGACCCGCTCGACGTGTACGCGGCCGTGCGCTCCGCGGTGCGCCACGCCCGCCGGGGCGACGGCCCGACGCTCGTCGAGTGCAAGACCTACCGGTACCTCGCCCACACCTCCGACGACGACGACCGGACCTACCGCACCACCCAGGAGGTCGAGGCCTGGCGCAAGAAGGACCCGCTGCGCCGCATCACGCAGTACTGCATCGAGCAGCGGCTCCTCACGGAGACCGAGGAGGAGCGGGTCGAGGCCGAGGTGAAGGAGCTCGTCGACCACGCGGCGAAGGCCGCCGAGGCGGCCGACCCACCCGACCCCGCCACCGCCACCCTCCGCGTCTTCGCCCGACCGATCGAGGCCCGGCCCGAGCCCGACCCCGCGCCGCACGGCGGCGTCGAGCGGAACGTGATCGACACCGTCCGCTGGACGCAGCACCAGCTGCTGGCCGAGGACCCGCGGGTGCTCGTGCTCGGCGAGGACGTGGGGCCTCGGGGCGGGGTCTTCCGCGGCACCGACGGCCTCGCCGCGGAGTTCGGCGCCGACCGGATCCTCGACACGCCGCTGGCCGAGTCCTCGATCGTCGGCATCGCGATCGGCCTCGCCCTCGCCGGGCTGCGACCGATCGCGGAGATCCAGTTCGCGGACTTCATCCACTCCGCCTTCGACCAGCTCGTCTCGGAGGCGGCCCGCATCCACTACCGGTCCGACGGCGACTTCGAGGTGCCGCTCGTGGTCCGCGCCCCGTGGGGCGGCCCCGTCCACGGCGCCCTCTACCACTCCCAGGCCATCGAGGCCTTCTACGCGCACGTCCCCGGCCTCAAGGTGGTGGTGCCCTCGACGCCCGCCGACGTGTGCGGCCTCCTGCGGGCCGCGGTCGAGGACCCCGACCCGGTCCTCTTCCTCGAGCACAAGAAGACCTACCGGTCGATCACGGGCCTGGTGCCCGAGGATCCGGGCTGGCGGGTGCCGATCGGCTTGGCCGAGGTGGTGCGGGAGGGCGCCGACCTCACCCTCGTGACCTACGGGCTGCACCGGCACCTGGCCGTGGAGGCGGCCGAGCAGGTGGCGTCGGAGGACGGCGCGTCGGTGGAGGTCGTCGACCTGCGCACCATCAGCCCCCTCGACCGCACCACGGTGCTGGAGTCGGTGGCCCGCACCGGGCGGTGCCTCGTCGTCCACGAGGACAACCGCAGCTTCGGCGCGGGCGCCGAGGTCGCTGCGCTCGTGGCCGAGGAGGCGTTCTGGGACCTCGACGCGCCGGTGCGCCGCCTCGCGACGGCCGACGTCCCCGCCTACCCGTTCGCCGCGGGCCTCGAGGCGGCGCTGTTCGTCGACGTCGACCGGATCGTCGACGCCATCCGCGTCGCGCTGAGGGATTAGCCGTTCGGGTCGAGGCCGAGGTCCTCGCTCGAGACGAGGGCCCGGACCGTGAGCCCCTGCTCGGCGGCCAGCGCGGTCACGGTCATGCCGCGGTCCACGACGGGCACGAGGAGCACGGGATCGGCCCCGGCCTCGCGGACCACCTCCGCCGCCTCGATCATGGAGACGCCCCGCGTGGCCGCGTCCTCCACGATCACGACCTTGTCGCCCGCCTCGAGGGCGCCGGCGATGCGACCACCGCCGCCGTGGTCCTTGATCTCCTTGCGCACGCTGAAGCTGCGCAGCTCGCGCCCACGGGTCGCCGCGATCGCCGCCACCCCGAACGCGACCGC
This sequence comes from Acidimicrobiales bacterium, assembly GCA_035249805.1. Lineage (GTDB taxonomy): Bacteria > Actinomycetota > Acidimicrobiia > Acidimicrobiales > VFJN01 > VFJN01. The sequence goes on from DATFFY010000363.1 coordinate 9,094, forward strand.
GTCGGCGCCCATCGTGAGCCCGCCGATCGCGGTGATCTCCGGCGGCAGCTCCTCGAGCAGCGCGTCGGCCACGAGCAACATGCCGTCGGGCCGGCACGTCGTCTGCTTCGCGTCGATGAACCAGCTGCTCTTGCGGCCGGACTTCAGCGTGAACTCGCCCCGCCGGATGGCGTGCTCGTGCAGGTGGTCGATCAGGGCGAGCTTGGCGGGCGAGTCGGGCATCGGTCGTTCCTCCAGCCCTCTGGTCAGGTGGCTGCTCGGCGAGCGGCGTCGAGCCGCTCCTGGCGGTGCTCCTCGCGGCCGTCGGGGCCGAGGGCCAGCGCATCACCGACCAGCCGGACGAGGTAGCCGGGGTCGAAGGGCTTCACCACGACGTCCATCGCGCCCAGCTCCAGCAGGTCGACGAGGTGGCGCTGGTCGTGGGAGGCCAGCGCGGTGACCACGACGACGGGCGGCGCTGTCGCGGGGTCGAGGGCCCGCAGCACGCCCCACCCGTCGAGCACCGGCATCATGATGTCGAGCAGCATCACGTCGGGCGCCCGCGCCGTGAGCGCGGCCAGGGCCTGCTCGCCGTCGCCGGCCTCGACGATCGTGTGCCCCTCGGCGGCCAGCTCGAGGCGGAGCAGGAGCCGGATGTCCGGGTCGTCGTCGACGACCAGGACAAGGCTCATCGAGCGTGCCCCGAAGTCGGCATGTCGTCCCTCGATGAGCTTCGGCTCCGCTGCGCTGCGCCGGGATGCCTGTGCCGGCGGAGCTCGCTGCGCTCGCTCATCGAGCGATCCCCTCGGTCAACGCAGGGACCCGGGCTCGAAGCGGACGGCGGTGTCGTGGCCGGCGGCCACGGTGCCGATCTCGATCGCGCGGTGGCCCTCGGTGCGGAGGGTGTCGAGCGTGCGGTGGGCGTCCTCCGGGGCGACCACCACGACCATGCCGACGCCCATGTTGAACACCTTGCGCATCTCGTCGTCGCTCACGTCGCCGAGGCGCTGGATCTCCGTGAAGATCCGCGGGACCTCCCACGTGCTCGGGTCGAGGACGGCCTGGCAGCCGTTCGGGAGGACACGGGCGACGTTGCCGGGCAGGCCACCGCCGGTGATGTGCGAGATGCCGCGCACGTCGACGAACCGGAGGAGCTCGGCGATCGCCGACGCGTAGACGACGGACGGCAGGAGGAGCTCGTCGGCCAGGCTGTGCTTGGCCCCGGACCAGGCCGGCTCGGACAGGCCCCGGCCGGCGGCGTCGAGGAGGATCTTGCGGGCCAGCGAGTACCCGTTGGACCGCAGGCCGGGCGACGGCAGGCCGATGAGCGCGTCGCCGGGGCGGATGCGCTGGCCGGTGATGAGCTTGTCCCGCTCGGCCACGCCGACGGCGAAGCCGACGAGGTCGAACTCCCCGGGGTCCATGGCGCCCGGGTGCTCGGCCATCTCGCCGCCGATGAGCGCGCAGCGAGCGTCGCGGCAACCCTCGGCCACGCCCTCGACGAGCTGCTCGATGTGGTCGGGGTCGAGCTTGCCGACGGCGATGTAGTCGAGGAAGAACAGCGGCTCGGCGCCCTGGCACACGATGTCGTCGACGCACATCGCCACGAGGTCGATGCCGATCGTCTCGAACTTTCCGGCCGCCTGCGCCACGAGCGCCTTGGTGCCGACGCCGTCGGTCGCCGACACGAGCACCGGGTGCACGTAGCGGTGGTGGGCGAAGGCGAAGAGGCCGCCGAAGCCGCCGATGTCGCCGATCACCTCGGGCCGGAAGGTCGACCGCACCTTCTGCTTGATGCGCTCGACCGCCTCCTCCCCGGCCGAGATGCTGACGCCCGCGTCCTCGTAGCTCGTCCCCATGTCAGTCGACCGCCCCCTCGAGGACGTGCTTGCGCAACGTCACGGGGACGGCGACGGGGTAGTGCCCGGTGAAGCAGGCGTCGCAGAACCCCGCCCCCGTCGCTCCCGTGGCCTCCACGAGCCGGTCGAGGTCGAGGTACGAGAGCGAGTCGACGTCGAGGTGGCGCCGGATCTCCTCGACGCTCATCTTCGAGGCGAGGAGCTCGTCGCGGTCCCCCGTGTCGATGCCGTAGAAGCACGACCACCCGACCGGCGGCGCCGTGATGCGCAGGTGCACCTCCGTGGCGCCCGCCTCCCGCAGCATGCGGGTGAGCTGACGCTGGGTGGTGCCCCGGACGATCGTGTCGTCGACGACGACCACGCGCTTGCCGATCAGGTTCTCCTTCAGCGGGTTGAGCTTCATGCGCACCGCCTGGGCCCGCTGGTCCTGGCTCGGGGCGATGAAGCTCCGGCCGATGTAGCGGTTCTTCACGAGGCCCTGGCCGAAGGGGATGCCGCTGCGGCGGGCGAAGCCCTCGGCCGCGGGCACGCCCGACTCGGGCACGCCCATGACCATGTCCGCGTCGGCCGGCGCCTGCTCGGCGAGCAGCTCGCCCATCCGCACCCGGGCCTGGTGGACGTTGCGCTCGTACAGCTGGCTGTCGGGCCGGGCGAAGTACACGAACTCGAACAGGCACAGCCGCGGGTCGATGCGCTCCTCCGGGAACGGGCGGAGCGACCGGGGCCCGGTCGCGTCGACCACGACCATCTCGCCCGGCTCGATCTCCCGCTCGAACTTGGCGCCGACGATGTCGAGCGCCGGGCTCTCCGAGGCGAGCACCCAGCCGTTGTCGAGCCGGCCGATGCACAGCGGACGGAAGCCGTTGGGGTCGCGCACGCCGATGACGCGGCCCTCGTCCATGACGACGAGGGAGAAGGCGCCCTCGAGCCGGGGCAGCACCTTGGTGAGGGCCCGCTCGAGGTCGCGCTCGTCGCTGCTGTCCTCCGGCAGCTGGGCCAGCTCCGCGGCGAGCAGCTCGGCGACCAGGTCGGTGTCGCTCGTGACCGTGCCCGGCAGCATCATCGCCTCCTCGGCGAGCGCCTCGGTGTTGGTCAGGTTGCCGTTGTGGCCGAGGGCGAAGTGGCGATCGCCCACGCCGCGGTACGCGGGCTGGGCGTTGCGCCACGTCGAGGACCCGGTGGTGGAGTACCGGCAGTGGCCGATGGCCAGGTGGCCCTCGAGCCCGGCCAGGGTGCGGTCGTCGAAGACCGCCACGACCAGCCCCTGGTCCTTCACGACCGTGACCGCGGTGCCGTCGCTGACGGCCATCCCGGCCGACTCCTGGCCCCGGTGCTGCAGGGCGAACAGGCCCTGGAAGGTCAGGTGGGCGACGGGCTGGCCGGGGGCGTAGATGCCGAAGACCCCGCACGCCTCCCGCGGCTGGTCGTCGTCGTGCGGCGCGGCCACGCCTTCAGTCTGCCAGGGCCGGGGCGCCGATCGGACGCTGGCCCTGCGTTGCCGCCGCTCGTCAGCGATGCGAGCCGGTGTAGTAGTCGGACTCGTCGTCCTGGGCCGCGAGGATCCGCGCCCGGCGCCGGCGGGCCCGGAGCACGAGCTCGCTGCCGATGCCGAGGAGGATCGCGGCGAGCACGAGGTACAGGGCCGTGTAGATGCCCGTGCGGGCGAGCGAGCGGGGCGACTTCGTCGGGAGCACCCGGAAGGCGCCGTTCGGGTTGCAGAAGCAGCTGAACGTGTCGCCGACGGCGGTGACGATGTGCACGCCGGGCGCCGCAGCCGGGACCGTGAAGGTGATGTTGACCGACGTGGTCGCGACCTGCGCGGGCAGGGCCGCGCCGTTGAACACCGCGCCGCCACCGGCGGAGGCGCCGGCGACGTTCGGGGCGGTCGCCGCACCGACCTGCACGCCGTCGAAGAGCAGCCGCACGTTCTCGCCGAGGAACACACCACGCACCGTGGCCGTGACCCTGTCGCCCACCCGGCCCTCCGGCACGGAGAGCGTGCAGGTGGCCTCGACGGTCCGCCCTGAGGACGGCGGCGCGGTCGTGGTCGTGTTGCCGTAGGGATCCTGCGCAGAGGCCGCCGGGGCCGCCAGGCCCACCACGAGGGCAGTGCCAAGCAGGATGGTCACAAGGCGTGAGGTCGTGCGAACGGCACTCATGTCAGGTTTATCGATCCCGTCTCGTCCGGGGGGCTGCCCGTCCGGGCCACATGGACCGTCGGAGCATACCGTAGGCCCCCACTGCACCTGAAGCCTCCTCTTCCAGGGATCCGGAAACCCCTTCCGGGGCGGCGTCGTCCCGGAGACGCCACGTGCGGTCGAGGGCCAGGTCCACGCGGATGCGTCCGGCCCCGGTGTCCAGGTCGGTCTTGAGGAGGGTGGGCCGCACCCGGGGCGACGGGACCATGATCAGCTCGTAGGGCTCGGCCCTCCGGGCCGGCACCTGGAAGTCCAGGACCACCGTGTGGTCCTCGCCCGCCGGGAGGTCGACGGTGTAGCTGACGAGCGGCCGGCCGTCCTCGGTGTCGTAGATCGGCGGATCCCGGGGCGCGTCGCCCCCGACCGACTTCAGGGTCACGCCCCGCGGCAGGTAGAGGGTCACGACCCCGCGGTAGAGCCCGGCTTCCTGGTCGGCGTTGAACGGACCGAAGACGTACTTGGGCTCGGTCACCCCGGGAGGGGCGGTGTTGCGCACCCGGATCTCGGCCCGCAGCTGGCCCAGGCGCGCCGGGCTCAGGTCGCCCGACAGGCCGAGCTCCGTGTCGACGAAGTAGTCGAGCTTGTTGCCGCTCACGTTCTGGACGGTGAGGCTCAGCGCGTCGGGTCCACCGAGGGACGGCAGCGCACCGTCGGCGCCGAACGCACGGATGCGGGCCTGCGTCTGCTCCTGCTGGGTGTGGAAGAGGATGTGCCGGCCCTGGACGGCCCGGACGAGGGCGGTCCCGAGCGGGCGCAGGCTGTCGTACTGCCCGGTCACCAGCTTCTCGAACGCGGCCTCCGCGACGTCCCGCAGCACGTCGGACCGCTGCTCGATCCCGCGGTAGCGGCTGTACGCCTCGTTCAGCACCAGCGGGACGAGGTTGTCCGCGCGGACGGTGCCGAGGCGCGGCACCTCCACCGGCCCCGTGCCCTCGAGGATCGCGGCGAGCCCGGCCGGGTCGACCTGGATCACGCCGTCGACGTCGATGCCGCGCGCCGCGCCGTACATGCCCTCGAGCACCGGAGCGACGACGGTGAAGTCGGCGGCCAGGGTGGCGTTGCGCCACCGGAGGAGCGGGTCGAAGCCGTCCCACCGCTCGAGGTAGTCCTGCGGGAGGTCGGGGACGAAGCTCCGCTCCAGCGGCTCGTCGAGGAGCAGCTCGTCGATGCGGCCGAAGTCCGTCAGCTCGAAGTCGCCCGCCTCGCCGACGAGCCCCCCGTAGCTGAGGATCATCCCGCCCGAGCCCCGCATCTCCGCGGTGTTGGCGACCGCGATCAGGTAGAAGCGCCGCCCGGAGCCGCCGGACATGTCCGCGGCGAGGGCCAGCGCGTCGGCCAGGTTCTCGAGCTGTGACCGCCGCCGGCCGACCTCCTCGATCACCTCCTCGTGGAGGCCGTTGACGGGGCCGATGAGCAGGCCCGGGTCCTCCCGGAGGTCCACCTCCTCGGGGAGCGCGGACACCAGGAGCTCGGCCTCCTGCTGCACGGCGCGGATCGCCTCCAACGGAAGGGCGCCGTTGCGGAGCGGCACCTCGAGCCGGCCGTCGGCCCGCTGCAGCGGCTCGGCGGCGGTGAGGATGCGCTCCCCGCCGCTGCTGAGCTGCTGCGCGAGGCCCACCGCCCGCCGCAGCTCCTGCAGGTTGTCGCCGAGCACGGGCAGCGGGCGCAGGGCGCTGAGCTCGATGTGGTTGTGGAGCGCCCGCGACGCGCCCGCGAGG
>DATFFY010000364.1:0-3781 GCA_035249805.1 Acidimicrobiales bacterium
TCGGCGTCGGCGGAGCGCTGGTGCTCGACCCGGCCGCCGCGTCGCTGGCCGACCCGGCCGGCCAGCTCGTCGCCGACCTGCTCTACGACGGGCTCACCGAGCTCGACGACGAGGGCGTGGCCCGTCCTGCGCTCGCCACCGCCTGGACCGTCGACGAGGCGTTCGAGACCTGGCGCTTCACCCTCGACGAGGCGCGCACGTTCGCGAGCGGTCGGCCGGTCACCGCCACCGAGGTCGTCGGCTCGTTGCAGCACGTCATCGCCGGCGGGGACGCCTCGCTCGCCGCGCTGCGGCTGGAGGACGTGCAGGGCTTCCGGGCCTACCTGGACGGCGCCGCCCCGACGGTCGCCGGGTTGCGGGCGCTCGATGCCCGCACGGTCGAGATCGCCCTGGCCACGCCGCTGGCCATCCTGCCCGAGCTGCTCGCCGCGCCGTCCTACGGGATCACGGCGACGCCGGGCACGGTCCCGCCGCCCACGGATCTCGACCTGTCCGGGGCCTGGGCGGTGCGCAGCGCCCAGGCCGACGGCAGCGCGGTCGAGCTGGCCCGGCGGGAGGGGAGCGCCGCCCACCTCGAGGGCATCGAGCTGCGGGCCCACGCCGACGCGGCGGAGGCCTACACCGCCTTCGAGGACGGCGACGTCGACTGGGCGCCCGTGCCCGTCGAGCGCTTCGGCGACGCCGTCGGGGCCTACGGCGACGACCACTTCGCGCCCTTCCAGGCGGAGCTGTTCTTCGGCCTCCGGGCCGACGCCCCGGGCCTCGACAAGCGGCAGCTCCGACAGGCCATCGCGGCGGCCATCGACCGCGAGGCGATCGTGCGGGCCGTGTACCCGGACCTGGCCGATCCGCTCGACGCGGTGGTCCCGGTCGGCGTCCCGGGCCGGGCCGCGGACAGCTGTGCGGCGTGCGACCGCGACGTGGTCCGGGCCCGCCGCCTGCTCGCCGAGGGCTTCCCGGACGGCAACATCCCGACCGTGGCGATCGACTACGACGCGTCCCCGGCCCAGGAGGCGATGGCCAAGACCGTCGCGGACCAGCTCGGTGCCGTCGGGATCACGACGACGCAGCGTGCGATGCCGCTGCCCGACTACCAGCGCTTCATCGTGCAGGGGGGCCAGCAGCTCTTCAGCTTCGGGTGGATCGGTGGGTACGCCTCGCCCGACGCCTACCTGTCGCCACTGTTCCGCTCGACCTCGAACGACAACCTCGTGGCCCTCCGGTCGGCGGACGTCGACTACCTCCTCGGCCAGGCCCGGGCCCAGGCGGACCCCGCCGCACGGGCCGAGCTGTGGGCCGAGGCCCAGCGGTTCGTCCTCGACGAGGCCTTCGTCGTGCCCATCGCCCAGTTCCGCACGCAGGTGGTCGTGGCCGACCGCGTGGAGGCCCTGGTGCACCGCGTCGACGGCACCGTCCGGTGGTCCGACGTGTGGCTCGCCGACGCCGGAACCAGGTAGGTTGCAGGGTCCCCTTTCGGGGACCACGTCGGAGTGGCGGAATTGGCAGACGCGCTAGGTTGAGGGCCTAGTGTCCGCAAGGACGTGGGGGTTCAAGTCCCCCCTCCGACACCAGTCAGGCCCGGCTTCGCAGCCGGGCCTTCTGCGTTTCTCGGGCGATCCTTCGGGCGCGGCGCCGGTCAACCGGGGCCCGTGGACCGGGTCAGCGGGTGATCGTACGATTCGTTCCGGCGACGGCGGTCGCTCGCGGCCTCCGGGTGCTCACCAAGTCCCTGGTCCGCAACCGGCGGCCGCCGTCGCCACCCGCGTCGCCGTCAGCTCTGCTCGTTGGTCTCCGCCCTGGCCGCGTCCCAGGCCGAGAAGTGCCCGACGAAGTTCGCGTAGAGCGACATGAACGCGACCCAGAGGATCGACTGGTTCCACCACAGGACGGTCGGGATCCCGAGCAGCGCCCAGAGGATCATCATCACGAGGTGGAACCGCACCAGGGTGCGCGGCTCGGGATCGACCTTGTCGAGGAGACCTTCGTCGTCGCTCGAGCCGCGCTCGGCGGTCGCTGGCATCGACCGGCTGTTACCCCTGGGGCCGGCGCACCAACCCCCGGGCGTCAGCCGGCGGCTTGCTTCGCCTCCTCGACGCGGGCGGCGAGCGCCTGGAGCTCGGCTTGGTCGACGGCGTCGCGGAACTTGGGGAAGCCCTCGGACTCCTCTTCCTCGACGTGGTGCTGCACGTCGGCCTTCAGCTCGGCGAGCACGTCGTCGACCTCATCGGACGCGCCGTCCATGCTCTCGAGCTGTGCGACGAGGGACTTCACCTTGCTGTGCTCCTGTTCGGCTTCCTCCACGAGGTCGGCGAGGCCCGCCTCGCGCATGGCCGGGTAGACGATCTGCTCCTCGACCTCTGCGTGCAGCGTGAGCTCCGAGGCGATCTTGCTGACCACCTGTTGCTTGGCGGCGCCGCTGGTCGTCTCCGCCTTGGCGAAGAGGTCCTCGACCTCACGGTGGTCGGTCTCGAGCAGCTTGATGACGTCGGGCACCGGATCTCCTCCGTTGTCGGTTCGGGTGGCGTGCTCACTGCTGAACCTGGCGCAGCCCGTACCCGCAGGTGTCGATGCTCAACCGACGGTGCCCGCACGGCCGGCCCGTCGGGGGTTCGGCCACCCCAGCCTGGTCGTGACCCCCGGCGAGGTGTGCACGAGCGGAGGCTCGGACGGGCGGGGCAGACCGACGTCGGCCAGGAGCGTCTCCTCCAGCGTGAGCGCCGCCGCGTGGAAGAGCGGCCACGGTTCGTGCTGCACCGCGACCGTGGCGAACCGCCCTCCGATCCGTGTCCAGGCTCGCCAGCGACCGGTCAGCCAGTCGGTGAGCGGATCCGGAGGACAGGGCTCGCCCCGTTCGATGACGATGCGATGGCCGACCTGGCCACCCGATCGACGGCGGCTCCGGTACGTGACGCGGTCGCCGTCGTCGTCCACCTGCATCTCGGCCCACCGGTACGGCACGCCCAGGGCACTCCTGGCCGCGATGGTGGTCGGGACGCTGTCGACCTCGAGGGTCAGGAACCACAGGCCGTCGCGTCCGTCAGGACCCACCACGTAGGTCCGGACGTTGGTCTCGGGGAACGTCGACAGCACGGGCAGCGCCGGCAGGAGAGGAGGCCGGAAGCCCTCGACGACGAACGGGGTGAGGGTCACCCACCCGTCGCCGTCGAAGGTGTCGACGCGCAGACCGTCGGGCAGCCGGGCCTGGAGCGCGTCGGGGTCGTAGCGCCAGTGCAGGAACGAGACATCCCGCCAACGCTGGTGCACCATCGGCACGGCGATCCGCTCTTCGGGGTGCCTGCCCGACATGCGTCCCGCTCCTCTCAGCCGTTCCGGTCGTCCGGCGCGCTGGCCGCGGCGGCCAGGGCACACGGCAGCTCGGCGACGAGGTCGCTCGCCAGGTAGCCGACGGGGGTGTGGACGGCGAGGCGGCGTCCGCACGCCGCGTGCAGCTCCACGGCCCAGCCGAGCGCCGCCGTCACCTCCACGCCGGTGGCCAGCAGCCCGGCGAGGGTGCCGACGAACACGTCGCCCGATCCGGGGGTCCCCAGGCCGGACGGCGGGGCCGGTGACCGCCAGGCACGACCGAGCTCGGCCACGATGGTCGATGGACCCCGAACTGCGACCGGCCTGCCCACGCGCTCGGTCAGAGCGGTCGCGAGCAGTCCCTCGTCCTCGGCATCCGAGCCCAGGAGCTCGGCGGCCTCGCGGGGGTTCGGGGCCAGCACGGTGCCCGGGTGGCGCGCGCTGAGCGCGGCGCTCAGCGCGCCGGCGTCGAGGAGCA
>DATFFY010000365.1:0-3025 GCA_035249805.1 Acidimicrobiales bacterium
CCGGAGGGAGAGGTTAGTGGTCACCTTGGGCCAGGTTCGGGGCGCCCTCGCCGGTTCCTGCCGACCTGGGCGAGATCCGGAGGAATCGGACATCCGCCGCGTCGACCCCCAGCGGCGCCTACGGGACCCGCCCGACGACCAGCCGACGGCGCGCCGAAGACGGACAGGAGCCCGTCGCCGAGCGACTTCACGACCCGGCCGTGGTGCGCTCGATGATGTGCTCGGCCCCCGGTCGTCAGGCGGCGTGGGAGGCGCCGGTGCCGGTGAAGCCGGCGAGGAAGCCCTCGTAGGCCGCGTGGGCGTTGGCGATGGCCGCGGCCTGCACGAGCTCGAGGTTCCGGCGGTAGACGCCCTTCATCTGCCGGATCGCGCCGCGGTCGTTGGCCGCGATGCGGCTCGCCAGCTCGATCGCGGTGGGAAGCAGCTCGTCGTGGGCGACCACCCGGTTCACGAGGCCGGCGGCGTGCGCCTCGTGGGCCTCGACCTTGCGGCCGGTGAGGCTCATCTCGGTGGCCATGCCCACGCCGACCAAGGCGGCGAGCTTCACGCTCAGCGTGTGCCCGGGCAGGAACCCGAGCTTGGCGTGCGTGTCGGCGAACCAGGCCCGCTCGGAGGCGACGAGGAAGTCGCAGGGCAGCACCATCTCGAGGCCGCCGGTGACGCAGGCCCCGTTGATGGCGCCGATGACCGGGGTGTCGGTCTGCTCGAGCCGCACGGCCTGGGCCAGGTCGACCTCCGGGGCCCCGGCCGCCATCTCCGCGAGGTCCATGCCGGCGCAGAAGGCCGGATCCGCCCCCGTCAGCACCACGGCGCCGATGTCCTCGACGTCGAGGACCCGGTCCCACGCCCAGTTGAGCTCGTCGACCAGCGCCGCGCTCAGGGCGTTGCGGGCCTCGGGCCGGTTCAGCGTGACGACGGCGACCTGCTCGTCGGTGTGGATGTCGATCTCGACCAGGCTCATCGTGGTGCTCCCTCGCTCCGGTGGACGTCCTGAGCATCCCGATGGGGCGTTGGCGGCCCGTTGCGCCGGCCGGGGGCGACCGCAAACGTGACGCAGGTCTCATCAATAGAGTGCGACCGTGGCTCGCACCCGGTACGTGGCGCTCCTGCGGGGCATCAACGTCGGCGGCAAGAACAAGGTCGCGATGGCGGACCTCCGGGAGGCCGTCGAGGGGGACGGCCACACGGACGTCACCACCTACATCGCCTCGGGCAACGTCCTCTTCACCTCGGACGCCCCTGCCCGGACCCTCGAGGATCGACTCGAAGCGGCCCTGGAGGCGAAGCTGCGGCTGCCCCTCGTGGTCGTCGTTCGCTCGCACCGGCAGCTGCGCGACGTCGTGCAGAAGGCCCCGAAGGGCTTCGGGACCCAGCCGGGGAAGTTCCACTCCGATGTCGTCTTCCTGAAGGCGCCGCTCACGGGCAGGCAGGCCGTGCGCCTCGTGGACCCGCGCGAGGGCGTCGACGAGGTCCACGGGGGGACCGGCGTCCTGTACATGTCGCGGCTGAGCGCCCGCCTCCCCCAGAGCCGCCTCAACCGCATCGCCGCCATCCCGGAGTACAAGCAGATGACGATCCGCAGCTGGAACACCGCGACGAAGCTGCTGGAGCTGCTCGAGGGTTGACGGTCAGCCGGCGACGATCGCGGCCGCGAACGCGATGCGGTGGTCCTTCGTCCACGGCGGCCCGAGCGCGGCGCGCGGCGCCTCGAGGACCTGGTCGGGCACCTGCGCGAGCACGTCCTTCGCGACGTAGAGGTGGACCGGCCAGCCGCGTGCCTCGGCGAGGTCGGCGAGGGACCGGCGGTACATGATCGCGTCGGCCCGTGACTCGTACGGCACGCGCCGCTGCACCGCGATGTCCTGCGGGAAGTCGGGGGGCCAGGTGCGCAGGCAGATCCACTCGATCGGGGCGGGCAGGTCGTCGGCCAGCGCGTCCAGCTCGGCCGACGCGGCACGGGCGATCGACGCCCTCACCTGGGCCACGAGCGCGGCCAGCGCGGCGTCGTCGAGGCCCCCGCGCGAGTAGTGGATGGGCGCCTCGACGATGCCGGGCTCGACGAGCTCGATCCGGCGACGGTCGGCCACCCCGTCGGCGGAGGCCGTCACCGCCACCGCCCAACCGAAGTGGTCGAAGATCCCCACCCGCACCGCTAGGCCCCGCTGGGAAGGGCGAGGCCGGCGTGGTCGACCAGCAGGCGCTCGAAGGCGGCGAGGAAGCTCTCGAAGTACGGCCGCTCGGGGTCGTCCGCGACCGCGGCCTTGAGGTGGTCCCGGAACGCGTCCCACGGGAGGTCGAGCGACTCGACCGTCGCGACGGCGGTGGCGAACAGGCGCGCCTGCCACGGCTCGTCGAACGGCTCGTGCTCGAGCTGGCCGATGCCGGTCACGGCGCCTTCGGGACGGCCACGCCGATCATGCAGTCGCGGGTGACGAGCGCGGCGAGCGCGGCCTCGTCGAGGCCCTCCGTGCCGGCCGGCCGCTCGGGCAGCACGAGGTAGCGGACGTGGGCGCTGGAGTCCCACACGCGGATGCGCGTGCTCTCGGGCAGCGTCAGGCCCATCTCGGCGAGCACGGCGCGCGGCTCGCGGACCATGCGAGACCGGTAGGGCGGGCTCTTGTACCAGACCGGCGGGATCCCGAGGACGGGCCACGGGTAGCACGAGCAGAGCGTGCAGACGACGGCGTTGTGCACGTCGGGCGTGTTCTCGACGACGCGCATGTTCTCGCCCTCGATGCCGCCGACCCCCAGCTCGGCCATCGCCAGGGTGCCGTCGGCGAGGAGCCGGGCCTTGTAGGCGGGATCCGCCCACGCGCGGGCCACGACGCGCGCGCCGTTCTGGGGACCGACCTCGCGCTCGAAGGTGTCGACGACCGCGTCGATCACATCCGTGGCGACGATGCCCTTGTCCACGAGGAGCGCCTCGAGGGCAGCCGCCCGCGCCGCGGGGGCGGCGACCGGACGGGCGCCGGCGTGCTCGGGCCCGCTCACGGCGCCGGCTCCAGGTACTTCTCGAACAGGTCGA
>DATFFY010000366.1:0-2049 GCA_035249805.1 Acidimicrobiales bacterium
CAGGGCGGCGGCGAGCAGGGCACCCGCAAGGAGGACACCGGCGTGGAGCTGCCGTTCCAGCGCCACGTGCAGGCCAACGACCTGGTCGAGCCGCCCGTCGACCTCGTCGTGTGGCCCGAGGACGTCATCGACACGAGCGGCCCGTTCGTCGACCACCCGTGGTCCGAGATCGTCGCCGACCTGGCCCGCGAGGTGCAGGCGCCGATGGTCGTCGGCGTCGTCGAGGGCGACCCGGACCCCGACCGGTTCCGCAACGCGGCGGTGCTCGTCGACGCCGACGGCGAGGTCGTCGACCGCTACGACAAGGTGCACCGCGTGCCCTTCGGGGAGTACGTCCCCCTGCGGTCGCTGCTCGAGACCGTGGCCGAGGACGCGCTGCCGGACCGCGACCTGCGGGTGGTGCACGACCGCGGCCGCCTCGACGTCCCCGGGCCCGTTGGTCGGGTGGCCGTCGCGATCTCGTGGGAGGTGTTCTTCGCCGACCGCGTGCGCGAGGGCGTCGAGGACGGCGGGCGACTGGTGCTCAACCCGACGAACGGGTCGTCGTTCACCGGCACCATCGTGCAGACGCAGCAGGTGGCCTCGTCGCGGCTGCGGGCCATCGAGTCCGGGCGCTGGGTGCTCCAGGTCGCCCCGACGGGGTTCACCGCGGTCGTCGACGACGACGGCGACGTCCTGGCCCGCTCCGCCATCTCCGAGGTGCGCGTGCTCCAGCAGGACGTGCGCCTGCGCGAGGGCCTGACGATCTACACGCGGGTCGGCAACGCCCCCGCGCTGCTGGTGGCGGCCGTCGCCCTGGCCGCCGGCCTGGCGTGGCAGCGCCGGCTCAAGCGCGAGGGCTAGGTGTGGCGAGGTCGATCGTGCGGGTGACGTGGACGGCGTCGAGGAAGGCGCGGTCGTGGGTGACGAGCAGGACGGTGCCGTCGTAGCCGTCGAGGGCGGCCTCGAGCTGCTCGATGGCCTCGAGGTCGAGGTGGTTGGTGGGCTCGTCGAGGACCAGGCAGTTCACCCCGTTGGCCATGAGCTCGGCCAGCAGGGCGCGGGTCCGCTCGCCCGGTGACAGCGCACGGCCCGGCCGGTCGACGTGGTCGGCCCCGAGGTCGAACTTGGCCAGGAGCGAGCGGGCCTCGGAGCGGTCGAGCCCGGTGGCGGCCATGAACGAGGGCAGCACCGGCTCGTCGCCGCCATAGCGGGAGCGACGCTGGTCGAGCAGCCCGATGGTCACACCGGGGCCGAGCCAGCGCTGGCCGCCGGCCAGCGGCAGCTCGCCGAGCATCGCCCGCAGCAGCGTGGTCTTGCCCGACCCGTTGGGGCCGAGGATCGCCAGCCGGTCGCCCCACGCCACCTCGAGGTCGACGGGCCCGAGCCGGAACGAGCCCCGCTCCACGACGGCGCGGTCGAGCCGGGCGACGACGTCCCCGGCCCGGGTGCCGGCCTTGAGCTCGAGGCGGAGCTGCCAGGGCTCCCACGGCTTCTCCACCACGTCGAGCCGCTCGAGCGCTCGCTCCGACGCCTTCACCTTCGAGGCCATCTTCTCGGTGCGGTCGACGCGGAACCCGCGGAGGGCCTTGTCGTTGTCGGGCGGCGCCTTCTTCGACCTCTTCACGCCCTGGACCGCCCACTCCCGCTGGGTGCGCTGCCGTTCCTGGAGCCGGTCGCGCTCGGCGACGTAGCGCTCGAAGCCCGCCGCCTGCTGCCGGCGGGCGAGGTCGCGGGAGGCGATGAAGTCGCTCCAGCCGCCGGCGTGCTCGACGGCGTCGTGGTGCGGCTCGCGCAGCTCGAGGATCCGCGTGACGGAGCGGTCGAGGAAGGCGCGGTCGTGCGACACGACGACGATCGCCGCCGGGGTCGACGCGACGAAGGCCTCGAGCAGGTCGAGGCCGGCGAAGTCGAGGTCGTTGGTGGGCTCGTCGAGGAGCAGCACGTCGTGGCGGGAGAGGAGCACGGCCGCGAGCGCGGCCCGCGCCGCCTGCCCGCCCGAGAGGTGGGCCACCTCCACGTCGACCCGGTCGGCGGGGAGGCCGACCTGCGCGAGGACCGCCCCGGCCC
>DATFFY010000367.1:0-5622 GCA_035249805.1 Acidimicrobiales bacterium
AGCAAGAAGCCGCCGGTGCGGCTGCTGGTCTCGTTCGACCGCGGCACCTCCGAGGCCGCCCAGGACGACGTCGCCGATCGGGCGGGGACGATCGTGCGCGAGGTGGACCAGATCGACCTCCGGGTGGTCGAGGTGCCCGCCGCCCGGGCCCTGGCCGCCCAGCGCTCCTTGTCGAAGCACGGCTCGGTGCGAGCCGTCGAGGCCGACACCCTCCTGCACGCCGACGTCGTCCCGGACGACGACCTGTTCGCCTCGCAGCAGCAGGCCACCGCGAGCAACGTCAACCTGCCGGCGGCCTGGGACCTCACCACCGGCGACAGCGGCACCGTGATCGCGGTGGTCGACACCGGCGTGACGCCGTCCAACCCCGAGCTGCCCGCGAGCAAGGTGCTGAGCGGTCGCAACGTCATCACCGGCACGTCGTCGACCGGAGACGACAACGGCCACGGCACCGCCTCCGCAGCGGTCGCGGCGATGGTCGGCAACAACAACGCCGGCGCGGCCGGCGCCTGCTGGCTGTGCCTCATCCTGCCGGTGAAGGCACTCGGCTCGAACGGCTCGGGCACGGCCGCACAGGTGGCGTCCGGCATCGTCTGGGCGGCCGACAACGGCGCGGACGTCATCAACCTCAGCCTCTCGGGGAGCTCGTCCACCTCGGTGAAGAACGCCGTGGACTACGCGGAGGGCAAGGGCATCGTGGTGGTGGCCTCGGCCGGCAACAACTCGTCGACGACCGCCGCGTACCCCGCTGCCCACCCGACGGTGCTCGGCGTCGCCGCCTCGACCCTCTCCGACGCCCCGACGACCTATACGAACCGAGGCTCGTGGGTGAAGCTCGCCGCGCCCGGCACGAACGTGGGCCTGAGCCGCAGCGGGTCGCTCATCAGCTTCGCCGGCACGAGCTCGGCCGCCCCGCTCGTCTCCGGCATCGCCGCCCTGCTCGAGAGCGAGAACCCCGGCCTCACGCCGGCCCAGGTGCGAGCCGCGCTGATGAGCAGCGCGCTCGACGTCCCCTTCGTCTCGAGCTCCGGGGGCCGGGTGAACGCGGGCGCCGCGCTCACGGCCATCGGCGCCACCCCGTCGACGCCCTCCAACCCGGATCCGAGCACCGACCCCGGCGGGCCCGCCCCGCCCGTGCCGACCGACATCACCGGCGGTGGCTACACGAGCTCCGGCGTCGTCACCCGCACGCTCACGGCTCGGGCCGGCGCCTTCCGGTTCGAGGCCCGCTGCAGCTGGTGCGGCGGGATGACGCTCGAGGTCCTCGACTTCAACGGCAACGTGGTCCACACGCTCTCTGGGGATCAGCGCTTCGCGATGGCCGGGCTCACCATCCCGTACGACGGCACCTTCTTCTTCCGGGTGCGAGCCCTGCGCTGGGGCGTCGTGTCGTACTTCATCACGTACAACCAGTAGTGGCCGACGAGCGGGAGACGTACACGCACGGGCACGCGGACAGCGTGCTGCGCTCGCACCGGCAGCGGACGGCGGAGAACTCGGCCGGGTACCTCCTCGAGCGCCTGCGACCCGGCCTGGACCTGCTCGACGTGGGCTGCGGGCCCGGCACGATCTCGGTGGACCTGGCCCGGCGGGTGGCGCCTGGCCGCGTGCTCGCGATCGACGCGGCCGAGGACGTGGTGGCCTCGGCCCGGGCCGAGGCCGACGCCGCGGGCCTCGACAACCTCGAGGTGAGGATCGGCGACGTCTACGCGCTCGAGCTGGACGACGGTGCCTTCGACGTCGTCCACGCCCACCAGGTCCTGCAGCACGTGGCCCGCCCCGTCGACGCGCTCCGGGAGATGCGCCGGGTGACCAGAGCGGGAGGTGTGGTCGCCGCCCGGGACTCGATCTACCGCGCGATGACCTGGGCGCCGGCCGAGCCGGCCATGGACCGGTGGCTCGAGGTGTACTGCGCCGTCGCGGAGGCGAACGGCGGCGAGCCCGACGCGGGCCGGCACCTCGAGCATTGGGCCCGGGAGGCCGGGTTCGGCGAGGTCGTGGCGTCCGAGTCGTCGTGGCACTGGACCACGCCCGACGAGCGGACGTGGTGGTCCGACCTCTGGGCCGACCGCATCTCGATCACCGCGCTGGCCGATCGGGCCGTCGAGCTCGGCGTGTCGACGCGCGAGGAGCTGGCCGACCTCGCCGCCGCCTGGCGGCGCTGGGGCGCCCAGCCCGACGGCTGGTTCGAGGTCCCCTGCGGCGAGATCCTGTGCCCGCGCTGACCTAGGAGCGCGGCTCGAGGACGACGACGGGGATCTCGCGCTCGGTGTTCTCCTGGTAGCCGGCGTACCCCTTGTTGACCGCCACGGCCTGGTCCCACAGCTCGGCCCGCTCGGGGCCCGTGGCGGTGCGAGCCCGCATCGCGAGCGTGGTCCCGTCGTGCAGGGTGACCTCGACCTCGGGGTTGGCGGCGAGGTTCAGGTACCAGGCGGGATGGACGTCGTGGCCGCCCTTCGACGCGATCACCACGATCCGATCGGGCTCGCAGATGGGAGCCGTCAGCAGCGTGCCGCGGCGCTCACCGGACTTGCGGCCGGTGGTGAAGAGCTCGAGCGTCTCCATGCCGGCGAGCTTGCGCGGGTAGCGCCCCCCGGTGAGCTTGAGGACGGTGCGGTGGCCGTTCTCCAGCATCCAGGCCCCGACCTCGGACATGCGGTTCGTCATGCGCATGCGCGGACCCTAGGTGGCCAGGCGCTCGCCTCGCCCCGCCGCTCGCACGGCCAGGGTGCAGGCACCGGCGATGACCACGGACACGCCGATGGCGCCGGCGAAGAGCCACAGCGAGGCCTCCGCCGCGGGCCGGCCGCCCTCGCTGGGGACGGTCTCCCCCTCGATGGGCGGCTCGAGGCCGACCACGCGCCAGCCGTCCCCGTCGTCGACGAGCACGACGGTGCCGTCCACCGGATCGCCGGCGTCGCCGTCGATGCGCTGGTGGAGGCGGAAGGGGACGCGGGTGGCGTCGGGGTCCCGCGTGGCCTTGCCCACCTCGAGGTCGACGAAGCCGGACCGTCCCTCGGTGTCGCCGTCCGGGAGGAGGTCCGCGGCCAGGGCCACCGGCCCGATCTCCTCGGCCTCGCGCCGGGCCCGGTCCTTCACGCCGTCGCGCCGGGTGTCGCCGACGTCGACGAGCCACCGCTCGGCGACGCCCTCGGGCCGCTCGGCGCTGCTCCCGAACGCGGCGACGAGCGCACCGACGAGCACGAACGCGATCGCCGCCCCGAGGAGGCCGAGGCGGAAGGGCCCGACGAGGGAGGCGTCGTCGTGCGCCGCGCTCACGGGTGCACCCCCGTCACCTCGACGTCGTCGAGCTCGCGACCCCTCGTCTCGGGCAGGTAGCGCCACACGAGCCACAGCGTCGGCAGCTGCAGGAGCATGAGCGCGGTGACCGTGTCGCCGATGTTCCCGATGGCGCCGGACTGGTGGTCACCGAGGATGCCGACGACCGCGGGGCCGAACACGTAGCCGGCGATCTCGAACACGTTCCGGATCCACGCCACGGCTTGGCCCCGCACCTCCGTGGGGAACAGCTCCGTCGCGATCGCCCCCATCGCCGGCGCCATGCCGAGGCCGAAGAACACGGCCAGGAGCAGGCTGACGAACGACCAGGTCTGCGACGTCGTCTGGAACAGCACGATGGTGAAGGTGATCGCGCCGAGGCCGTAGAGGATGCCGGTGCGCCGCCGGCCGAGCCGGTCGAGCAACCGCCCGCAGACGTAGTAGCCGACGCACCCGAGGCCGTACGCGCAGATGATGTAGAAGGCGACCTGGTCGTCGGTGAAGCCGCGCTCGCGCTCGGCGTAGAAGGCCCACCACGCGGTCGAGCCGAACAGCGGGATCGACCGGAACATGTGGATGAGGCCGACCAGCACGAGGTTCCGCCGGTACTGCGGCCGCCACGGCACGAGCATCGACTCGCGGGGCTCGGCCTCGGCCCGGCCCGCCTTCACCTCCATGAAGCGGCGGGTCTCGCGGAGGCGGCGACGGAGCGGGATCAGGATCAGCAGCGGCACCAACCCGACGAGGTAGAACGCCCGCCAGTCCAGCGACGTGTCCTGGAGGCCGATGCCGAGCAGGATCCCGACCGCGATCGTGCCCAGCGCCGCGAACGTGAGCAGGATGCCCAGCGCGCGGGCCCGCCGGTGCACGGGGAACTCCTCCACGATCATCGTGATGCCGATGGCGTACTCGGCCCCGAGGAAGACGCGGCTGGCGAACTGGAAGAACGTGAACGACCAGATGTCCCAGCTGACCGCCGTGAGCGCGGTGAACGCCGTGTAGCCCACGACGGACCACAGCAGCGTCGGCCGCCGGCCGAAGCGGTCCGACAGGCGGGCCACGAAGAACGCCACGAACAGGCCGAGCTCGATCGGGATGCGGGTGAGCCCGAGGGTCGCCTCGCTCACGCCGAAGGTGCTCTGGATGTTGGGGAGGAGCAGGGCGAGGATCGAGCTGTCGTAGCCCTCGAAGAACGCGGCCGACACCAGGAGGATGAGCAGGAGGCGGAGGTAGCGGTCGTCCCGCTGGAGCTCCGGCTCGGGGGGCTCGGCCACCGACGGACCGACCAGGTCCGTCGGCACGCCGCCCATCACCGGCGCGAGCCCTGGGTCCTCCGTCGTCGTCATCGCTCCCCCCGTGCTGTCGACCGCCGAACCCTAGTAAGGGACCCGAGCGGATGACCGGACGCACGTGTCTCGCCGGCCGGATGCCGCCTCCGGCTGCGTCCTCGGAGATCGCCATTAGGGCGCTGGCTAGTGGCGACTCGCTGCGTCCTTGCCGGCAGCGGCCCCGGATCGCCGATCCCCGCACGCCGGCCATCCGCTCGGGTCCTCAGGTCTTCTGGAGCCAGAGGGAGACGCCGGCCAGGCCGAACTTCGTGCGGGCGGGGTCGTCGAACGGGGCGAGGGCGGCGGCCGACGCCGGATCGCGGCTGAGCCAGAAGTCGGGCAGCACGACCTCCCAGCCGGGGTCGGGCGCCAGCAGCAGCGTGCCGACCAGGTGCTGCTCGGCGTACCAGCGCCCGGCCCAGTCGGGCGGGTAGTCCCAGGGCAGGAAGACGTCGTCGATGCAGAGCAGCACGCCGGCCGGGAGGGCCGGCAGGACCTCGAGGAACGCGACGGCCACGTCGGTGCCCATGAAGCACACGTGGGAGCCGTCGAGGACGACGACGTCGCCCGCCGTGACCTCGTCGAACGGCGCGGTGCCGACCGCCTCGAGGCCGCAGCGGTGCACCTCGTCGCACAGCGCGTCGACCTCGGCCCGGGGCGCGGGGTCGATCGACGTGATCCTGGTGCGCAGCCCGAGGTCGGTGATGGCGCGCCGGGCGAAGCGGGTCGAGTGACCGGAGCCGACCTCGACGTAGCGAGCCGGGTCGCGCTCGGCCAGGAAGCCGTAGAGCGCGACGGCGTCGATGCCCGTGAAGTAGTCGTTGTCCCACCCGGGCGACGTCGGCCCTGGGACGCGCGGGATGGCCCGCAGTCCCGGCAGGTGGGCCGCGAACCCCGCGAGCGTGGCCTGGTACCGGTCGCGGTCCGCCGCGAAGCGGGCGTCGAGCTGCGGGTGCGGCGGGCGGCCGTCCCACCCGTAGCGGGCCTGCGGCGCGACGGGGTACTCGGTCAGCAG
>DATFFY010000368.1:0-7771 GCA_035249805.1 Acidimicrobiales bacterium
CCCGCTCGAGGCCGCGCACGTGCGCGCGGGAACCCGCGATGTCGTCGGACGCGAGGCGCCGGTCGACCGGGAGGCTCACCGTGTAGGCGAGCAGCGCGTCGGCCGGGCCCTCGGCGAAGCGGTCGTGCCAGAGCGTCGACATCTACTCGTCCAGCTTCCCCTGGACCCCGGCCCACGTCTCGACCGAGAGGCCCCAGAGCCGCACGAACCCGGCCGAGTCCTCGTGCCGGAAGCTGTCCCCGGCGTCGTAGGTGGCGAGGCCGTAGTCGTAGAGGCTGTGCGGGCTGCGCCGGCCGTGCACCTCGCACGAGCCGGGGGCCAGGTGCAGGCGCACCTCGCCGGTGACGTGGCGCTGGCTCTCGGCCACGAACGCGTCGAGCGCGGACTTCAGGGGGCTGAACCACAGGCCGTCGTAGACGAGCTCCGCGTACCGGGGTTCCAGGCGCGCCTTCTCCCGCGCCAGGTCCCGCTCGAGGCAGATGCCCTCGAGGTCGCGGTGGGCCAGGATGAGCGCGAGGCTCGCCGGCGCCTCGTACGTCTCGCGGCTCTTGATGCCGACCCGCCGGTTCTCGACCATGTCGATGCGGCCCCAGCCGTACGAGCCGACGAGGGCGTTCAACCGCTCGATCACACCGAGCGGCGACAGCTGCTGGCCGTCGACGCTGACCGGCACGCCGGCCTCGAAGCCGATCACGACGTCGACCGGGTCGGCAGCCGTCGGCTTCGTGAGCAGCCACACGCCGGTCGGCGGCGTGGCCCATGGGTCCTCCATCTCGCCGCACTCGATGGCGCGGCCCCAGACGTTGTCGTCGATGGAGTACACCTTCTCCTTCGTCGCGACGATCGGGATGTCGTGCCGGTAGGCGTAGAGGATGCTGTCCTCACGGGTCATCCCCCACGTGCGCACGGGGGCGATGACCTCGAGGTCGGGCGCCAGGGCCCGGGTCGACACCTCGAAGCGGACCTGGTCGTTGCCCTTGCCCGTGCAGCCATGCGCTACGGCGTCGGCGCCGTGCTGCTTCGCGGCGGCGACCAGGTGGCGGGCGATGACCGGCCGCGACAGGGCCGACACGAGCGGGTACCGGTTCTCGTACAGCGCGTTCGCCTGGAGCGCGGGCACGCAGTACTCGGCCGCGAACTCCTCGCGGGCGTCGACGACGATCGCCTCGATCGCGCCCGCGGCGCGCGCCCGCTCCTGCACGACCGCGTAGTCCTCCGCGGCCTGCCCCACGTCGACCGCGAGCGCGATCACCTCCACCCCGAGCTCGTCGATCATCCAGCGGACCGCGACCGAGGTGTCGAGGCCGCCGCTGTACGCGAGCACCACTCTCTTAGGCATCAGACAAGAACCTTTCTGCAGCAGAGCGACCGCGGCAAGGCCGGAGGCGGGCCGGCTTCGCCGGTCGCCGAGGGGCACCTGCGGAGGCGAGCCCAGCGCCGAAGGCGCCTGCGACCGGAGCAGGCATCAGGACAGACCGGCGAGGTCGGCGAGCTGGCGGGCAACGGCCCTGCCACCGGCCTCTTCGGTCACGACGACGATCAGGGTGTCATCTCCGGCGACGGTGCCGAGCACCTGGGGGAGGCCGGAGCGGTCGAGGGCGGAGCCGACGACGTGGGCGGACCCCGGCGGGGTCCGGAGGACGACGAGGTTGCCGGAGTGGGCGACCTCGACGACCCAGTCGCCGAAGACCCGGCGGAGGTGATCCTCCGGGGCGCGCTGGCTCGTGGGCAGCTCGGGGATGGCGTACGCGGTCTCGCCGCCCGCGACGCGGACCTTGATGGCTCCGAGGTCCTCGAGGTCGCGCGAGACGGTGGCCTGGGTCGCGCTGACGCCCTCCGCGGCGAGGAGGTCGACCAGGTGGCCCTGGCTCGTCACCGCCTGCTCGGCCAGCAGCCGGGCGATGCGGTGCTGGCGCTGCGGCTTCGCGAGCGGCTTGGTGGCCGAGGCCTTCGATGCCATCATCCCTCCTCGAGCAGGAAGCGGAGCAGGCCCCGGAAGGCGTGCAGGCGGTTGTGCGCCTGCGGGAAGACGCGGCTGCGGTCGCCGTCGACGACGGACGCGGCCACCTCCTCGCCGCGGTGCGCGGGCAGGCAGTGGAGGAACACGGCGCCGGGCGCCGCGGCCATGACCTCGTCGTCGACGGTGAAGCCCTCGAACGCCCGGCGGCGCGCCTCGGCCTCGGCCTCGTGCCCCATCGACGCCCAGACGTCGGTGTGGACGGCGTCGGAGCCCTCGGCCGCTTCCGCGGGTCGGGCGGTCACGAAGGGGGGTTCGGCCATCCCGGCCGCGAGCAGGCGCTCGACGTCGGCCTCGCTCGGGCCGTAGCCGGGCGGGCTGGCGATGCGAGCGGCCATGCCGGTGCGGGCCGCGCCGAGGCAGAGGCTGCGGGCCACGTTGTTGTAGTCGCCCACCCATGTGACGGTGCGCCCGGCCAGGTCGCCCCACTCCTGCTGCATCGTGAGGAGGTCGGCGACGGCCTGGCACGGGTGGCCGAGGTCGGACAGCAGGTTGACCACCGGGATCGACGCCGCGCCCGCCAGCCGCTCGAGCACGCCGTGGTCGTAGACGCGACCACCGAGGACCGCGTGGTAGCCGGAGAGCACTCGGGCGATGTCCTCGAGGGGCTCGCGCGACCCGGTGCCGACCTCGTCGGCCCGGAACGTCACCGGGTGCCCGCCCAGCTCCGCGACGGCCACCTCGCACGAGTGCCGCGTCCGGAGGGACGGCTTCTCGAAGTACAGGCCGACGGTCCGGCCGGCGAGGAGCTGGGGTCGTTCGGCGTCGGCGGCGAGGGCGAGGACGCGAGTGACCTCGTCGGCGGTCAGGTCGTCGACCTCGAGCACGTGGCGCGGGCTCATGCGAGGGCCTTCGCGAGCAGGTCGACGGCGAGGTCGATCTCGTCGTCGGCGATCAGGAGCGACGGCGCGAGCCGCAGCGCGGTCGGTGTGATGGCGTTGACGATCGCGCCGAGCTCGAGGAGCCGGGCGGCCACGGCCTTGGTGTCGTGGCCCTCGAGCTCGATGCCGAGGAGGAGCCCCATCCCCCGGACGCTCGTCACGCCGTCGAGGGCGAGCGCGCCCTCAGTTAGCCGCGCGCCCGCGCGCCGGGCGCGGGCGGGGACGTCCTCGGCCTCCATCACCGCGAGCACCGCCTTCGCCGCCGCGGCCGCGAGCGGCTGGCCGCCGTAGGTCGTGGCGTGGTCCCCGGGCTCGAAGGCCGCGGCCACCTCCCGCTTGGCCCAGCAGGCGCCGATGGGCACGCCGTTGCCCAGCGCCTTCGCCATCGTGACCACGTCGGGCACGACCCCGAGCTGCTGGTGGGCGAACCAGGAGCCGCAGCGGCCCAGGCCGGTCTGCACCTCGTCGACCATGAGGAGCGCGCCCCGCTCGTCGCACAGGCGGCGCACGGCCTGGAAGTACTCCGCGGTGGCAGGGTTGACGCCGCCCTCGCCCTGGACCGGCTCGAGGAGCACGGCGGCGACGGTCGGGTCCATCGCCGCCTCCACCGCGTCCGCGTCGCACCAGGCGACGTGGCGGAAGCCCTCGGGCAGAGGCTGGAACACCTCGTGCTTGGCCGGCTGCCCGGTGGCGTGGAGGGTGGCCAGGGTGCGGCCGTGGAACGAGCCGAACGCGCTGACGACGACGTGCCGGCCCCGGCCTCCGAACCGCCGGGCCAGCTTGAGGGCGCACTCGTTGGCCTCCGCGCCCGAGTTGGCGAAGAAGACCTGGCCCCGGGTCCCGTGCTCCGGCCAGCCGGGCTGGTCCGAGCCGAGGAGCCGGTCGAGGGTCACCGCCACCTCCCAGCCGGGCTCCGTGCCGAACAGGTTCGACACGTGCAGGAGCGTCCGCGCCTGCACCGCGAGCGCGTCCGCGACCGCGGGATGGCTGTGGCCGAGGCTCGTGACGGCGAGGCCGCTGAGCAGGTCGAGGTACCGCGTGCCCTCGCGGTCCCACACCCAGGCCCCCTCGCCCCGCACGAGCTGGAGGGTCGGCGCACCGTACGTGGGCATGAGGGGGCAGTGGTCCAGGCCGGGCGCTCCCATCGCCACCGAGTGCTCGGTCACGGTGCGGCCTCCGGGGTGATCATCGTGCCGATCCCGGTGTCGCTGAACAGCTCGAGCAGGACGACGTGGGGCACCCGCCCGTCCAGGAGGTGGGCCGACCCGACCCCGTGCCCGACCGCGTGGAGGCAGGCCTCGATCTTGGGGATCATCCCCCCGGTGAGCGTGCCGGCGTCGACGAGCTCGCGCAGCGTGGGCGCGTCGATGCGCGAGATCAGGCTGCTGTGGTCGGTCACGTCGGCGAGCAGGCCCTCCACGTCGGTGAGGTAGATCACCTTCTCCGCGTGCAGGGACTCCGCGATCGCGCCCGCGACGGCGTCCGCGTTGATGTTGTACGCCTGGCCGCTGGCGTCGGCGCCGATCGTGGAGACGACGGGGATCAGGTCCTCGGCCAGGAGCCGCTCCAGGATCGCGGGGTGCACGGCGTGGACGTCGCCGACGAACCCGAGGTCCGGGTCACGGGCGCCCGCGACGATGAGACCGGCGTCCTCTCCGGACACGCCCACGGCCAGCGGTCCGTGCACGTTGATCGCGCTGACGATCTCCCGGTTGACCTTGCCCACGAGGACCATGCGAGCGATGTCGACGGTCTCCGCGTCGGTGACCCGCTGCCCTTCGCGGAACTCCGGGACCTTGCCGAGGCGCTCCATGAGGTCGCTGATCTGTGGTCCGCCGCCGTGGACCACGACCGGCCGCAGCCCGACCGAGCGCATCAGCACGACGTCCTCGGCGAAGGTCGACGCGAGGACGGGGTCGACCATCGCGTTCCCGCCGTACTTCACGACCACGACAGCGCGACGGAAGCGCTGGATGTACGGCAGCGCCTCGACGAGGACGGCGGCCCTGGCGGTGGCGGCCTCGCGTGCGGTCGCCATCAGGAGGTCCCCATGTTCTCGTCGACGTACGCGTGCGTGAGGTCGTTCGTCAGGACGCGGGCGGTGCCGCTGCCCAGGCCCAGGTCGGCGACGACCTCGAGCGACGGCTGGTGCATGTAGGCGGTCAGCGCGGCCTCGTCGACCTCCGCGGTCACACCGCCCTCGGCGACGACCAGCTCGCCGTAGCGGACCAGCAGCCGATCCGGCTCGAAGGCGATGCCGGCCGAGCCGAGCTCGCTGGCCACCCGGCCCCAGTACGGGTCCTTGCCGTACCAGGAGCACTTCACCAGCTGGCTCTCGGCCACCTTTCGGGCGCCCTGCCGCGCCTCGGCGTCGGAGGCGGCGCCGATCACGTGCACCCGCACCACCTTCGTGTGCCCCTCGGCGTCGCCGACCATCTGCGTGGCGAGGTCGAGGCAGGCCTCCGCGACAGCAGCGTCGAACGCTCCGAGGTCCCTCGGTGGTCCCGCCGCACCGGAGGCGAGGAGGAGCACCGTGTCGTTGGTCGACGTGCACCCGTCGACGGACATGGCGTTGAAGCTGTCCGCCACCCCCGCCTGCAGCGAGGCCGTGAGGTGGGCGGGGTCGACCGCGGCGTCCGTGGTGAGCACGGCCAGCATCGTCGCCATGTTCGGCGCCAGCATCGCCGCGCCCTTCGCCATCCCTCCGACGGCGAAGCCCGGACCCCGCACGATCGTCTCCTTTCGCACCGTGTCCGTCGTGCGGATCGCATCGGCTGCCGCAGCGCCGCCCTCCGGATCCGCCGATCGGCCGGCGACGAGCCCCGGGACCCCGGCCCGGATGGAGTCCATCGGCAGCGCGTAGCCGATGAGCCCCGTGGAGCAGACCAGCACCTGCTCGGGCGCGCACCCGAGCGCGTCGGCCACGAGAGCGCACATCTCCTCGGCGTCGGCCAGACCCCGCTCGCCCGTCGCCGCGTTCGCGCAGCCGCTGTTGAGGATGACGGCGGCGGCCCGACCGTCCGAGGACACCAGGTGGGCACGCGTCGTCACCACGGGCGCCGCCGACATGAGGTTCTGCGTGAACACGCCGGCCGCCGCCACCGGGGCGCCGTCCACCGTCGCCACGAGGCTGAGGTCGGGATCACCGGATGCCTTGATGCCGCAGGCGACGCCGTTGGCCGCGAAGCCCTGCGGGATGGTCACGGTCACGGGTACACCCCGACGGTCGGCAGGCCGGTGGCCTCGGGGAGCCCGAGCAGCAGGTTCGCGCACTGCAGGGCCTGGCCGGAGGCCCCCTTGGTGAGGTTGTCGATCGCCGCGATCGCCACCACCCACCCCGTGCGCTCGTCGTACCGGGCCGTGAGCTGCGCGACGTTGGACCCGAGGGTCGCCTTGGTCGAGGGCGAGGCCTCCCCCACCACGACGAAGGGCTCGCCCTCGTAGGCGGCCGAGAGCACGCCCAGCAGCTCGCCGGTGGACGTCGCGGACGTCGGGCGGGCGTAGCAGGTGGCGAGGATGCCCCGGTTCATGGGGGCGAGGTGCGGCGTGAACAGCACCGAGGCTCCCGTGATCTGCTCGATCTCGGGCGTGTGGCGGTGGTCGAGCAGGCCGTACGCGGTGAAGTCCTCGTCGACCGTGCAGAAGGAGGTGGTGGGCTTCGGGGGCCGCCCGGCGCCGGACACCCCGGACGCGGCGTCCACCACGATCCCGTCGGGGACGATGGCACCCGCCCGCACGAGCGGGGCGAGGGCCAGCCCCGCGGCGGTCGGGTAGCAGCCCGGCGAGGCCACGTGGGCGGCGGCCCGGATCTCGTCCCGGAAGAGCTCGGGCAGGCCGTAGGCGAAGTCGGGCAGGAGCTCGGGCGCGGTGTGGGCCTCGCCGTACCACCGCGGGTACAGCGCGGCGTCGGCGAGCCGGAAGTCGGCCGCGAGGTCGACCAGGTGCGCGACCTTGCCGATCAGCTCCGGCACGATCGCCTGGCTGGCGCCGTGGGGGAGGCCGAGGAAGACGACGTCCAGACCGGCGCAGGCCGCGGCGTCGAACGGGGTGAAGACCAGGTCCGGGTACGCCGCGGCCAGGCTCGGGTAGAGCGCGGCCACCGCGGTGCCGGCCTGCGTGTCCCCCGTGGCCAGGACGACCTCGAGCTCGGGGTGCCCCGCGGCGAGGCGCAGGAGCTCCGCGCCGGTGTACCCCGACGCGCCGACGATGCCGACCCGAGTCACGCCGTTGATGATGCATCATCCTGCATGATCATGCAACTCGGACCCGGCCGCGTCCCGTCCCGTACCGTGGGCGCATGAGCACGCCGGCCCTGCCGGAGAGCGCCATCGAGCGCCGCACCGACACGCTGACGGACGAGGAGCTCCGCACGGAGCCCCCGAAGGCCGCCCACATCGTGAAGACCGAGCCCGGTGAGTCGGCGGTGGCGAAGGTGACCGAGGCCCGCATCTACGGCTTCCCGGTCGAGGCGCTGTGCGGCGAGCGCTTCGTCCCCCAGCAGGACCCGAAGCGCCTGCCGCTCTGCGGCACCTGCAAGGAGATCTACGACCTCTACCGGACGATGTCCGACGGACGGCTGGACGACACGCCGGGCACCTAGCCGTCGATGGGCACGGTGGGGTCGATCGCATCGGGATCGGCCGGCTCCGCGGCATCCCCCTCCTCGGGCTGCTGACCCGGCGGGACCGGATCTGGCTCGAAGGGGAGCTGGTCCTCCGGGACCAAGGTGTCGGGGACGACCGGCGCGGCGGTCGTCGTCGGCGCCTCGGTCGTCGTGGGTGCCTCCGTGACCGGCGGCTGTCCGGCCCCGTCGTGGCGCTCCGGGGCGACGGTCGTCTGCGGCACGAGGGTGGTCGCCGGCGTCTCGTCGCCG
>DATFFY010000369.1:0-3399 GCA_035249805.1 Acidimicrobiales bacterium
CCTGGATGAGCTCCTCGTCCCCGTTCGTCATCCGGGGGAGGACTGTAGGGCCAAGGGCGGGGGCGTCGGGCCGGCCCGGGGTTGCCCGCCCGGCGGGCGGGGGGTGTACCGTGGTCGTTGTTACCGGACGGTAACTTGTCGTTCGACGGTGCCGATCCCCGACCGAACAGAGGTGCCTCCCATGGCCGAGTTCTCGCTCGAGCTCAACGACGACCAGAAGCAGATCCAGGAGTGGGTCCACGAGTTCGCCGCGACCACCCTCCGCCCCAACGGCGAGGAGTGGGACGAGCGCGAGGAGACCCCGTGGCCGATCATCCAGGAGGCCGCCAAGATCGGCCTCTACGGGATGGACTTCATGGCCCAGGCCATGATGGGCGACCCCACCGGGCTCACCCTCCCGGTGGCCATGGAGGAGCTGTTCTGGGGCGACGCGGGCATCGCGCTCGCCATCTTCGGGTCCGGCCTCGCGGCCGCCGGCATCGCCGGCACGGGCACGCCGGAGCAGGTGTTCGAGTGGGTGCCGCAGTGCTACGGCGACGCCGACAAGGTGCAGCTCGGCGCGTACTGCGTGTCCGAGCCCGACGCCGGCTCCGACGTGAGCTCGCTGCGCACCCGGGCCGTCTACGACGAGGCCAAGGACGAGTGGGTGCTGAACGGCACCAAGTCCTGGATCACCAACGGCGGCATCGCCGACGTCCACGTCGTCGTCGCCTCGGTCGACCCGGAGCTGAAGGGCCGCGGCCAGGCCTCGTTCGTCGTGCCCCCGGGGACGCCGGGTCTGTCCCAGGGCCAGAAGTACAAGAAGCACGGCATCCGCGCCTCCCACACGGCCGAGGTCGTCCTCGACGACGTGCGCGTGCCCGGCAGCTGCCTCCTCGGCGGCAAGGAGAAGCTCGACGCCAAGCTGGCCAAGGCCCGCGAGGGCCTGAAGACGGGCGAGAAGCAGCCGGCCATGTCGACGTTCGAGTCGACGCGTCCGGCTGTGGCGGCGATGGCGGTCGGCATCGCCCGCGCCGCGTACGAGTACGCCCTGGACTACGCCAAGGACCGGCAGGCCTTCGGCAAGCCGATCATCATGAACCAGGCGATCGCGTTCATGCTCGCCGACATGGCGACCGAGATCGACGCCTCCCGCCTCATGGTCTGGCGGGCCGCGTGGCTGGCCAACAACGGCGGCTACACCAACGCCGAGGGCTCGATGTGCAAGCTCAAGGCCGGTCGCACCGCCACCTGGGTGACCGAGCGGGCCATCCAGATCCTCGGCGGCTACGGCTACGTCCGCGAGTACCCGGTCGAGCGGTTCCACCGCGACGCGAAGATCATGGACATCTTCGAGGGCACCGAGCAGATCCAGCAGCTCGTCATCAGTCGAGCGATCTCCGGCCTCCGCATCGAGTAGCCGTAGAGGGGAGACGCAGGACGGCGGTGCACCCGGGGGAGAGCACCGTGGCCCCGGCGCGCTCGTCCACGGGGCCGTTCGCGACCACGAGATCGCCCTGCACGGGGAGCGCGGCCTCGACCTCGGCGAGGTTCACCAGGAGCGCGAGCCGTCCGCGCCGCATGACCAGGGTGCGGGCACCCTCGTCGACCTCGACCGACACTTCGGTGGCGCCGAGGCCCGATTCCGAGCGCCGGAGGTGCACGAGGGCGCGGTACCAGTCGTGCACCTCGCGGTGCGGGGGTCGCGCCGGCTCGTCCCAGTCGAGGCGGGCGGCGGCGAACACGCTCGGGTCCAAGGGGTCGTCGATGTCGTCGGGTGACCACCCGAGCGGTTCGAGCTCCGCGTGGCGGCCGGCTCGGATGCGGTCGGCGAGGTCGGCGTCCTGCGTGTCGCAGAAGAACGGGAAGCGGCTGGTGGCCGCCCACTCCTCGCCCTGGAAGAGCAGCGGGGTGCCCGGGCCGAGGATGACGACCGCCGCGGCCGCCATGGCCGGGCGGATGCCGGCCAGGTGGTGGAGGCGCTCGCCCCCCGGCCGGTTGCCGATCTGGTCGTGGTTCTGCGAACAGGTGACCAGGCGCTCCGGCGCGACGTCCGGGGTCAGCGCCTCGCCCGGCGGCAGGTGCCCACGGCGGAGCACGGTGGCGACGTCGGCCAACGCGCCGAACGGTGCGTAGTACCCGTCCCGCTCCCCGGTGAGGTGCGCGTGGAGCGCGTGGTGCAGGTCGTCACCCCACCGTGCGTCGACGCCCCAGCCACCGTGCTCCGGCGCGCGCAGCGGGAGGAGCTCGGCCTGCTCGCGCTCGACGATCGTCCAGCGGCGGCGCCCATCGCCGCGGCCGACCACGTCGAGCGCGGCCACGAGCTCGGCCACGACGTGGGTGGGCCCTCGGTCGCGCAGGTGGTGGGTCGCGTCGATGCGCAGGCCGTCGATGTGGTGCTCGGCGCACCAGTGCACGCCGTTGTCGACGATGAACCGCCGGACCTCGGTCGACCCGGGCCCGTCGAGGTTCACCCCGGGTCCCCACGGCGTGCTGTGGTCGTCGATGAAGTACGGACCGAACCGATCGAGGTAGGCCCCCTCGGGGCCCAGGTGGTTGTAGACGACGTCGAGGAGGACGCCGATGCCGGCGCGATGGGCGGCATCGACGAACCGGCGAAGCGCCGCCGGGCCGCCGTAGGCGTGGTGGACGGCCCAGAGGTCGACGCCGTCGTACCCCCAGCCCCGCTCGCCCATCGCCTCGGCCACCGGCAGCAGCTCGACGGCGGACACCCCGAGGTCGACGAGGTGGTCCAGCCGGTCGATCGCGGCGTCGAGCGTCCCCTCGGGGGTGAACGTGCCGACGTGGAGCTCGTAGATGGTGCCACCGAGGCGCTCCAGGCCGGTCCATTCGTCGTCGGTCCAGTGGTGCGTCTCGGGGTCGTCCACCGCGGACAGCCCGTGGACCCCGTCGGGCTGCCAGCGGGATCGTGGATCGGGCAGGGGCGGGCCGCCGTCGAGCGCGTAGCCGTACCGGTCGCCATGGCCCAGCTCCGGTCCGCCCTCGAACCAGCCGCCGTCACGGGGCTCGAGCTCGACGCGGCCCCCGTCGGCCAGGACGAGCTCGACGCGGTCGGCGCGGGGCGCCCACACGCGCGGGCGCATCAGCGCTCCAGCAGCGCGACCGGGAAGCCGCGGTGGAGGTCGGCCACGGCCACCGTCCCCTCGACGGGGTCGCCGGTGAAGCAGCTCGTCCACGCCCCCTCGGGGAGGATCACCTCGGCATCGGCCCCCGCGGCTGGGCCTGGTCGGGCGACGACGACGAGGAGGCGGGGGTCGGCACCTCGGGCGAAGGCGAGCACGCGATCGGACTCCGGTCCGACGACGGCCACGCGTCGGTACGCGCCGGCCGGTCCGGCGCCGACCGCCGTCGGGTGGCGTCGCCGGGCGTGGAGCGCCGTGCGGATCACGACCGTGCGCG
>DATFFY010000370.1:0-3230 GCA_035249805.1 Acidimicrobiales bacterium
ACCGTCCCTGACGCATCCTGCTCGAGCCGAGGACGTCCGGCGGCCGGCTGCGGGACCTTCGTCCCTGGGCCGCCGACCGATCCCGTACCTAGCCTCGGTTCATGAAGCTCCTGTCGGCGCCCGCCCGTTCCACGTCCTACGTGGTGCGCCAGGCGACGGCGGCGGACGTCCCGGCGATCGTCGAGCTCTATCGGGGCCTGTCGCCCCGTTCGACGCAGCTGCGCTTCTCCTCGCAGATGTCGGACCTCGAGTTGGCCCGGGTCGCGGACGTGGACGCGACGAGCGGCTGCGTGGCGGTCGTCGCCTGGGTGGGCGACGAACTGGCCGGCGAGGCGCGCTACGTCCCGTGGGAGGGCGTCCATGAGCTGGCGGTGACCGTCGCCGACAGTCACCAGGGAAACGGGCTCGGCAGGCAGCTGCTCGGCCAGCTGAGGGAAGCCGCCGCCGCCCACGGCGTGATGTCCTTGCGGGCCGTCGTCCAGGTCCAGAACACGGCGATGCTGCGGCTGCTCGAGCAGGTCGGTGTCTCGATCGTGTGGCCACCGTCCGGCGGCGACATCGTCGTCGACATCGCCTGCGACGACTACATGGCCGGCTGGGGCGTCGACACCGGCCGTCCCCGGGTCCTGGTCGAGTCCGTGGGCAGGGCCGAGCACCCGAGCACCAAGGCGCTCCGCGACGCGGGCTTCGACGTGCGGCAGTGCACGGGACCCGGACGGGGCCGCGGCCAGGCCTGCCCGATCCTCGCCCTCGGGCGGTGCCGGCTCTTCGAGGAGGCGGACCTGGTCGCCTACCTGCTGCCCGACGACGACGAGGAGTGCGCGGAGATCGGGCAGCGGCACGCCAGCACCCATCCGGACCGGCTGGTGGCCACCTCGTTCGAGGAGTGGCGGCTCGCCGCGCCCGCACTGGCGGGCACCCTCAGGTCAGGTGCGCGGTCCTCCGGCGACGTAGAGCACCTGGCCCGAGACGAACCCTGCGCGGGGTGAGCAGAAGAACGACACCGCGTCGGCGACGTCCTCCGGCTGCCCGGCGCGGGCGACCGGGATCGCCGCGACCCGGTTGGCGCTGAACTCCTCGAAGCTCTGGCCGACCCGCTCCGCGGTGGCCCGGGTCATCTCCGTGACGATGAAGCCGGGAGCGACCGCGTTGGCGGTCACCCCGAACTTGCCGAGCTCCATCGCGACCGTCTTGGTGAAGCCCTGGAGCCCGGCCTTCGCCGCCGCGTAGTTGGCCTGGCCACGGTTGCCCAGCGCCGAGGTCGACGACAGGTTCACGATCCGGCCGAACCCGGCCTCGGTCATGTGCTTCTGTGCCGCACGGGTCATCAGGAAGGTGCCCCGCAGGTGGACCTGCATCACCGTGTCCCAGTCGCTCTCGGACATCTTGAACAGCAGGTTGTCGCGCAGCACCCCGGCGTTGTTCACCAGCACCGTCGGGGCGCCCAGCGAGGAGGCGACCCGGCCGATGCAGTCCTCCACCTGGTCGGCGTCGCTGATGTCCGCGCCGAACGCGGCGGCCCGTCCGCCGGCGTCGTTGATCCCCGCGGCCACCGACCCGGCGGATGCCTCGTCGATGTCCACGCAGGCCACGGCCATCCCGTCGTCGGCCAGCCGCTGTGCGATCGCGGCACCGATCCCGCGCCCGGCGCCGGTCACGATCGCCGTGTAGGTCTGCTCGGTCATCCGGTCCTTCTCTCCGCTGTCGTCTTCACCGTGATGTCCTCACGGAGCGCCTTCTTGTCGATCTTCCCGACCTTGGTGGTGATCAGCTCCTCGACCTGCTCGAGCCGCTCGGGCCACTTGTAGCGCGCGACACCCGCCTTCTCCATCACCGACCGGACGCCCTCCAGGTCGACGGACGCGCCGGACCGGACTACAACGTAGAGGCAGACCCGCTCCCCCAGGTCCCGGTCGGGCATGGCCACGGCCGCCGCCTGCATCACCCCGGGGACCTGGTAGGCGAAGTTCTCGACCTCCTCGGCGGAGACCTTCTCGCCGCCGCGGTTGATCATGTCCTTGTCCCGTCCCTCGACGACGAGGTTGCCGTCGGGCCGGCGTCGTACGATGTCGCCGCTGCGGAACCAGCCGTCGGCGGTGAACGACCGGGCGTTCTGCTCCTCGGCCCGGAAGTAGCCACGAGGCGTGTACGGCCCGCGGGTGAGCAGTGACCCGGGTTCCCCGTCCGGGACCGGGTTGTCCCCGACGTCCACGACGAGCACCTCGTCGTCGGGGCACATCGGTCTTCCCTGGGTGCGGCACACCACCTCGTCGGGGTCGTCGAGCCGCGTGTAGTTGAGCAGTCCCTCGGCCATCCCGAAGACCTGCTGCAGCTGGGCGCCGAGCACCGGGCGCACCTGCCGGGCGAGCTCGTCGGCCAGTCGCGCCCCGCCGACCTGGAGCAGCCGCAGGGACCCGAGATCGTGCTCACCGGGGTGCTCCTGCCGGTAGTCCATCCACCGCTGCGCGACCGCGGGAACTACCGCGGTGGCAGTGACGCCCTCATCGTCGATCGTGCGGAGGGCCTGGCCCGGCTCCGGGGAGGGCAGCATCACCACCCTGCCGCCGGCGAGGAACGTGCCGAGGATCCCCGGACAGGCGAGCGGGAAGTTGTGGCCGGCGGGGAGCGAGACCAGATAGACCGTGTGCTCGTCGAACGCGCAGATCTCGGCGCTGCGGCGGGCGTTGTAGTCGTAGTCGTCGTGCGTACGCGCGATCAGCTTCGGCAGGCCGGTGGTACCACCGGAGAGCAGGAACACGGCGACGTCCCGCCCGGCCGGGCTCTCGGCGTCCCACCGTTTCCGCGCAGCATCCGGCTCGTCGGCAACCCGGCAGAGGTCGCGCAGAGAGACGCTGGATGGATCGAACTCGTCCCCGGCGACCAGCACGTGCCGGAGACCCGGAGCGCCCGCGGCCAGCTCCCGGGCCATCCGCTGGTGGTCGAAGCCACGCAGCGTGCCGGGCACCGCGATGGCCGACGCCTCCGCGTGCGCGACGAGGTAGCTCAGCTCGTTCTCCCGGTGCGCGGGCAGGGCCATCACCGGCACCACCCCGGCACGGAGGCAGGCGAGCGTGAGGACCACGAACTCCCAGCCGTTGGGCAGCTGGCTCACCAGCCGGTGGCCCGCGGTGACGCCGAGCTCGTGCAACCGGGTGGCCGCGGCGTCCGCACGGGCGGTCAGGTCGGCGTACGTCATCCGCACCTCGCCGTCGACCAGCGCGACGGCGTCC
>DATFFY010000371.1:0-3005 GCA_035249805.1 Acidimicrobiales bacterium
TGACCTCGCCGCCGAGGAGATGGACGGCCCGGTTGGTCAGGTCGAGGCCGGTGGCCCGCTCGCCGAGCCGCCAGTCGATCTCCAGGTCTTCGTCGACGGCGGGCAGCGTGATCCGCTCGGGCTCCCACGCGCCGGCCAGCACCTGCTTGGAGAGCGGCGGTCGGTCGTACGGCCGGTGGGGCTCGTCGCCCACGAGCGCGATCGTGCCGTCGAAGCCCTGGGCCCGCAGCTCCTCGGCGGCTCGCAGGCCGGCCAGGGAGGCACCGACCACGACCACCCGCTCCATGCCCGCCGCCGCCCGTCCGCGTCAGCCCTCGAGGGTGATCGCCTGCTTGGGGCAGCGCCGCACGGCTTCCTCGACCTTCGCCCGCAGCTCCTCCGGCGGCTCCTCCTGGAGGACGTACAGGAAGTCGTCGTCGCGCACCTCGAACACCTCCGGGGCGGCGGCCATGCAGAGCGCATTGCTCTCGCAGAGATCGAAGTCGACGACGACGCGCATGCGCTGCACTCCTGTTCCTCGGGGTCGGGATCCCGTGGATGGGCAACCTACTCTGCCCGTCCGATGCCCCTCACCGCCGACGTGCTGCGCCTCGACGAGGCCCGGAGGATCGCGCTCCACGCGCAGGGCTTCGCCGATCCCCGACCCTCCGGTCGGGTCGACCGGCGCCACCTGCGCCGCGTCCTGCAGCGCGTGGGGCTGGTGCAGGTCGACTCGGTCAACGTCCTCACCCGCTCCCACGAGCTGCCGTTCCTGGCCCGGCTCGGCCCGTACCCTCGACCGACCCTGGCAGCGTGGCTGTGGGGCGGCGGCGAGGTGTTCGAGTACTGGGGCCACGAGGCGTCGCTGCTCCCGGTCGAGCTGCAGCCCCTGCTGCGCTGGCGGATGCACCGCGAGGAGGGCCACGCCTGGAAGGGCGTGGTCTCGTTCATGCGCACGCACCCGCGGCTGGCCGAGGACATCCTCCGCGCGGTCGCGGAGCGAGGGCCGGTGACCCTCGGCGAGCTCGACCACCTCGGCGACGCGGTGAAGCGGTCCAAGCCGCGAGCGGGCGACATGTGGAACTGGACCCCTGCGAAGAAGGCGGTGGAGTGGCTCTTCTGGCAGGGCCAGGTCGCGGCGGTGCGCAACCCCGCCACCTTCGAGCGCCACTACGTGCTGCCCGACCGTGTGGTGCCGGCCGCCCTCCTCGCCGCCCCCACCCCGCCGATCGACGAGGCCCAGAAGCAGCTGCTGCTCCTCGCCGCCCGCAGCCACGGCGTCGGCACCGCCCGCGACCTGGCCGACTACCACCGGCTCAACATCGTGCGGGCCCGCGGCCTCCTCGCCGAGCTCGCCGCCGACGGCGCGCTGCGACGCGTCGAGGTGGAAGGGTGGCGCGAGCCCGCGTACCTGCACCCCGACGCGGTGCTGCCCCGCTGGGTGCGGGCCTCCGCCCTGCTGTCCCCCTTCGACTCGCTCGTGTGGGAGCGCGCCCGCACCGAGGCCCTGTTCGGGTTCCGGTACCGCATCGAGATCTACGTGCCCGCCGCCAAGCGGGTGCACGGCTACTACGTGCTGCCGTACCTGCACCGCGGCGCGCTCGTGGCCCGCGTCGACCTGAAGGCCGACCGGGCCGCAGGCGCGCTGCTCGTGCGGGGCGCGTTCGGCGAGCCCGGGAGCGACGTCGACGACGTCGCGGCAGGTCTGACCGAGCGCCTCCACGAGCTGGCCGGCTTCCTCGACCTGGCCGAGGTCCGCATCGAGCCGAACGGCGACCTCGCGCCGGCCCTGGCCCGTCTCAGCAGCGGGTGAGCACGTCCGCACCGTCGGCGGTGACGACGAGCGTGTGCTCGAACTGCGCGGTGCGGCGGCGGTCGATCGTGACCGCGGTCCAGCCGTCGTCCCACAGGTCGTGCTCCCACGAGCCGACGGTGATCATCGGCTCGATCGTGAACGTCATGCCCTCCTCGATCACGGTGGTGAGGCGCGGCTCGAAGTAGTGCGGGATGTGCAGGTCGGTGTGGAACTGCTCGCCGATCCCGTGGCCGACGAAGGCGCGGACGACGCCGAAGCCGTTGCCCTCGGCGTGCTCCTGGATGGCCCGGCCGATCTCGTTGAACGGGCGCCCCGGAGCCACCGCCGCGATCCCCCGGTCGAGGCACTCGCGGGTGACCTCCACGAGGCGACGGCTCCGCTCGTCGACCTCGCCGACCGGGAAGGTCGCGTTCGTGTCGCCGTGGACCCCGTCGAGGTAGATCGTGACGTCGAGGTTCACGATGTCGCCGTCGAGGAGGGCCCGGTCGTCGGGGATCCCGTGGCAGATCACCTCGTTCACCGAGGTGCACAGCGACTTCGGGAAGCCGTTGTAGTTGAGCGGGCTGGGGTACCCGCCCCGGGCGATGCAGGCGTCGTGGCAGATCGCGTCGAGCTCGTCGGTGGTGATGCCCGGGCGGATCGCCGCCGCGGTCTCCGCCAGGACCTCGGCCGCGGCGCGGCCGGCCCGGCGCATGCGAGCGATGACGTCGGGCGACTTCACGACCGGTTCGGGCCGGCGGACCGCCTCCCCGGACTCGGCGTAGGGCGGCCGCGGGATCGACGCGGGCACCTCGCGCATGGGGCTGATGCGGCCGGGGCGGATGCGGTCCGTGGCCGCCTTGTGGCAGCGCTTGAACTTCTTGCCGCTCCCGCACCAGCAGGGGTCGTTCGCCTTGAGCACCCCGGAGGCCTGCGCGACGGTCACCTGACCAGGCTAGCGGCGGGGTCTGCCGTGCCACGATGGCGCCCGTGCCGACCCTCCCGCCGCTGGAGCCCCTGGCCCCCGTGGTGCTCGAGCAGGTCGAGCTCGTGTGCGTGCCGATGACGGTGGCGACGCCCGTGCCCACGGCCAGCGGCTTCGAGCCCCTGCGGACCGTGCTGCTCGTGCACCTGAGGGCCGGCGACGTCGAGGGCTGGGCGGAGTGCGCGGTGGAGCCGACGCCCGGCTACGACCCCGAGTCCACCGTCAGCGCACGGGCGGCCCTGCTCG
>DATFFY010000372.1:0-7220 GCA_035249805.1 Acidimicrobiales bacterium
CGACCGGCCGATCGGCGCGTCGATGAGGCCGCGGGGGGCGTCGACGTGGCCCCAGGCCAACGCCCGGTAGCGGCGGTGCACGGCCCGGGCCGCGAGGGCCCCCACGAGGGCCTCGTACGCGGGCTGGCTCCGGGCCACGAGCAAGAGCCCCGAGGTGCCCTTGTCGAGGCGGTGCACGATGCCGGGCCGGGCGGGGTCACCCACTCCGGCGATCTCCGGGAACCGGGCGAGGAGCCCGTGCACGAGCGTGCCGCGAGGCTGGCCCGCCCCCGGGTGCACGACGAGCCCGGCGGGCTTGTCGACGACGAGGAGGTCGTCGTCCTCGTGCAGGAGCGGCACGGGCACGTCGGGGTCCGGCACGAGCGCGGCGACCTCGCCGGGATCCGGGGCGTCGACCTCGACCACGTTGCCCGCCTCGAGCCGCAGCGAGCGGGTCGTGACGACGCGCTCGTCGACCCGCACGGCTCCCGCCTCCACCAGGGCGGCGACCTCCGCCCGGCTGCGGCCCGTGACCATCGCGACGACGCGGTCGACCCGCTCCCCCGCCAGCGCGTCGGGCACGACCTCGCGGTGGTGGATCATCCCGGCGCCGGCTCTCGCGCGGACGCGACCACCAGGATCGCGATGCCGACCCACAGCGCGGCGTCGGCGACGTTGAACACGGGCCACCACCCCGGGTCGACGAAGTCGACGACCCGCCCGCCGAGGAACCCGTCACCGTCCCGGAGGGCGCGGTCGAGCAGGTTGCCGAGCGCTCCCCCGAAGACGGTCCCGTAGCCGACCGCCGTCACGGTGCGCCCGGCCCGAAGCCCGAGGACCGCGATCCCGATGGCGATGGCCAGGGCCAGGAGCGCGATCCACGTCGTACGACCCGCCCCGAAGCTGAAGGCGGCGCCGTCGTTGAAGGTCAGGCGGAGGCGGAGGGATCCGACGAGGTCGACGGGACCGTCGTCGAGGCCGGTCAGCGCGAGCTGCTTGGTCACCTGGTCGAGCGCGACGACGACGAGCGCGGCGACCGCGAACGCGACGCGACGGCTCGGCACGGGGCTCCCTAGTGGCGCGAGAAGCCGGCGCTCTTGCACTGCACGCACAGCGCCGCGTGCGGGAGAGCCCGGAGGCGCTCCTTCGGGATGATCCCGTTGCAGTTCTCGCACACGCCGTACGTGCCCTCGGCGATCTTCGCGATGGCGAGGTCGATCTCCTCGACGGCCGCGCTCGCCTGCGCGCTCAGGGCCAGGTCCCGCTCGCGCTCGACGGCGAGCGTGTCGCCCTCGCCCGACTCCTCGTCGAACTGGACGTCGCCCGGCTCCCGCTCCGCGGCGAGCAGGTCGGCCTCGGCCTTCAGGGACTCGGCCTGTCGGGTGTAGGTGACGCGCTCCACCTTGAGCGCCTCGAGCTGACCGAGCAGGAACGCGTCGAGCGGGCCCTTGCGGGGCGGCGGCTTCTTCTTCATCGGCGCCTTGCGAGCCAGCGCCGGCGGCGTCACCACGCGCGGCGCGGGCGCTTTGGTGCGGGCCACCGCCGACTTCACGGGTGCCTTCTTCGCGGGCGCCTTCTTCGCGGGCGGCGCCTTCTTGGCCGGCGCCGACTTCTTGGCGGGCGCCTTCTTCGCGGGCGCCTTGGCCGGGGCCTTCTTCGCGGGTGCCGCCTTCTTGGCCGGAGCCGCCTTCTTGGCCGGCGCCTTCTTGGCAGGCGCCGACTTCTTGGCGGGCGCCTTCTTGGTGGGTGCCATGGGTGGATGCCGTCCTGTCTCGGGCTGGTCGCCCATTGGAGCCGAGCCGAGAGGCGAGGCGACGAGACTGCGCAGCGCCGCCTCTCGTGCGGGAAGGACTCCTGCCCCGCCCCCACTCGGCTCACTCAAAGGTGCCGCAGGCTAGCCGTGCGCCTTTGAGACGACAACCTCCGGATCACGCCGGTTCGACGCGCACCTCGTCGTCCCGGCCGACCTCGACCGCGACGGCGAGGACCTCGGCGGCGATCCACTCCGCGTGGCGGAGGAGGTCGGCGTCGGCGGCCCGCAGCCAGAGGCGGATGCGGTCGGTGAGCTCGAGCCCCAGCTCCTTGCGGAGGTTGTTCACGTGGTGGATCAGGTCGTAGGCCCGACCCTCCAGCAGCAGGTCGTCGTCGAGGGAGGTGTCGAGCGCGACGGAGGCCCCCTCGTCGCTCGCGACCGCCCAGCCCGCCTTCTCGGTGCGCTCGACGAGCACGTCGTCCGCCCCCAGGTCGTGGCCGGCGACCCGGAACCCGCCGCCGTCCAGCTGCTCCCACTCCCCCGCCTCGAGGGCCTTGCGGATCCGGCCGAGCTCCGCGCCGAGGCGCGGGCCGAGCACGGGCAGGTTCGGCCGCACCCGCAGCTCGGTCGCCTCGATCGGGCCGAACACGACCTCCTTCACGCGCAGCTCGTCGGCGATCTCGTCCGCGTAGGGCGCGGCGCGGTCCGCGCCCTCGGCCACGAGCCGGTGGAGGGGCTGCCGGGTCTTCAGGCGGGCCTGGGCCCGGGCCTGGCGGCCGAGCTCGACCACCTGCCGCAGGGCGGCGACGTCCTCGAGCAGGTCGGCGTCGACCGTCCCGCTGTCGGGCCAGCCGGCCAGGAACACCGACCTCGGGGCGTCCGGCAGCGTGCGGGCCACGAGGTGGTCCCACAGGTGCTCGGTGAGGAACGGCATCACGGGAGACACCACCCGCAGCGCCTCGACGAGCGCCCACCACAACGTGCGCAGCGCGGCCTCGTCGCCGTTCCAGAACCGGCGGCGGGACCGGCGGACGTACCAGTTCGACAGGTCCTCGAGCCACTCCTCGAACGCCCGCAGCACGTTGACGGTGAGGTACTGCTCGTACGCGTCGGTGGCGTCCTGCACGAGCCGCCGCGTCCGGGCCACCAGCCAGCGGTCGAGCACACCGAGGTCGCCCGAGGGCCCTGCGGCCAGCTCCGCGTAGCTCGGGGTGAAGCCGGCGATGTCGGCGTACTGCACGAAGAACGACGTGCTGTTCCAGAGCGTGAGCAGCTTGCGCTGGATCTCGTGGCCGGGACCGAACCCGAAGAGGAGGTTCTGGGTGGGCGGCTGCGCGCAGTACTGCCACCGCATCACGTCGGCACCCATGCGGGCGAACGCGTCGGAGGCGTCGATCATGTTCCCCCACGAGCCGTGCATCTCCCGCCCGTGCTCGTCGAGCATCTTCTCGTAGCCGAGCACCTTGGTGAACGGCGCCCGTCCGACGAGCGCGACGGACATGAACAGCTGCGAGTAGAACCACAGCCGGATCTGCTCGCGCATCTCCGACACCCAGTCGGCCGGGAACCACTCCTCCCAGTGCGCGTGGTCGGGGAGGTCGGCCTTGGTGAGGTCGCGCGCCGCGCCGGTGCCGTAGCCCTCCGGGATCCACTCGGGGTTCTCCCACCCGAGGGTCGAGAACGGGACGATGCCGGCGTCGAGCCACACGTCGCCCACCTCGGTGATGCGCTGGACGTCGTCGCCACAAGACGGGCACCGGATCGTCACGCGGTCGATCCACGGCCGGCGGAGCTCGGCCAGCCCGTCGAGCGGCCCGGTGGCGAGCTCCGCGAGCTCTCGGCGCGAGCCGACCACGGTGAGGTGCCCGCACCCGCACGGGTAGAACGGCAGCGGCAACCCGTAGTAGCGGCGCCGCGAGATGTTCCAGTCGGACATGTTGACGAGCCAGTCGTCCATCCGCTTGCCCATGTACTCGGGCGTCCACTCGACGGTGCGGTTGGCGTCCCGCATCGGCTCTCGGATCTCGTCGACCGAGATGAACCAGTCGTCCGCGATGCGGAAGATCAGCGGGGTGTGGCAGCGCCAGCACTCGGGGTACCGGTGCGTGATCGTGCCGGCGTCCATGAGCAGGTCGCGCGACCGGAGGTCCTCGATGATGTCGTCGGCGGCCTCGTGGGCGCCGCGACCGGCGAGCCAGCCGAAGTCCGGGAGGAAGTGCCCGCCCTCGTCGACCGGCATCAGCACGGGGAGGTCCTCGACCTTGCTCAGGTCGAAGTC
The DNA here is from genome assembly GCA_035249805.1 of Acidimicrobiales bacterium. GTDB lineage: Bacteria > Actinomycetota > Acidimicrobiia > Acidimicrobiales > VFJN01 > VFJN01. The sequence goes on from DATFFY010000372.1 coordinate 4,011, forward strand.
CTCCGAGCCGCAGCCCGGCGCGATGTGGACGAGCCCGGTGCCCTCGTCGAGGGAGACCTCGTCCCACGCGATCACCCGATGGTGCACCGTGGCACCGGGGCCGAGGTCGTCGAACGGCCCCGTGTACCGCCACCCGACGAGCTCGCGGCCGGGCAGCCGCTCGACGATCTCCGCGTCGCCGGCCCGATCGACCGCCACCCAGTCGCCGCTGGCCAGCCGGCCGTAGGTGGCCGACGGCTGCACCGCGACGGCGACGTTGGCCGGCAACGTCCAGGGCGTGGTGGTCCAGATGACGACCGCCTCACCGGGACGGTCGAGGAGCGGGAAGCGGACCGACAGCGCGGGGTCCTCCCGGTCCACGTAGCTGCCGACGAGCTCGTGGGCCGAGATCGACGTGCCGCAGCGGGGGCACCACTCCGTCGACCGGTGGCCGCGGAACAGCCAGCCCCGGTCGTGCACGATCCGGAGGAAGCGCCAGATGTACTCGATGTTCGTGTCGGAGAACGTGAAGTAGTCGCGGCCCCAGTCCATCCACTGGCCGAGCCGGACCGAGCCCTCGGTCAGCTGCTGGGCGGAGCGGATGACGACCTCACGGCAGCGCGCCGCGAACGCCTCGAGCCCGTACGCCTCGATCTCCCGCTTCGAGTCGAGCCCGAGCTCGCGCTCGACGCCGACCTCGATCCAGAGGCCCTGGCAGTCGAAGCCGTTCTGGTACCGCTGGTGGAACCCGCGCAGCGCCTTGTACCGCAGGACCACGTCCTTGAGCGTGCGGCCCCAGGCGGTGTGCACGGCCAGCGACTTGTTGGCGGTGACCGGCCCGTCGATGAAGCTGAAGCGCGGGCCGTCGGCGTTCTTGGCCCGGACCTGGTCGAACGTTCCCTCGCGCTCCCAGCGCTCGAGGATGGCGCGCTCGAGCGCGTCGTGGTCGGGCTTGGGGGGAAGCGGTCCGAACAGCTAGGTGGCCTTCTTGGCGGCCTTCTTGGCGGGTGCCGCCTTCTTGGCCGGTGCCGCCTTCTTGGCCGGTGCGGCCTTCTTCGCCGGTGCCGCCTTCTTCGCGGGCGCCTTCTTGGCGGGGGACGCCTTCTTCGCGGGCGCCTTCTTCGCAGGGGACGCCTTCGTGGCCGGCGACTTCTTCGCCGGCGCCTTCTTGGCCGCGCCCTTCTTGGCCGGCGACCGCTTCGTGGTGGCCTTCGCGGCCGGCGCGCCGAGGCGGCGGTCGATCTCGTAGAGCACGCTCGGACGACGGCCGAGCGCGAGCTCCCGCGTGCGGACGAGCGCGAGCTCGTCGTCGTCGAGCTCGCCGAGCAGCGGACGGATCTGCGCGGCGGAGAGGCTCTCGTAGTCCTCGATCGGGAACCACTCGTCGGCCGCGCTCGGCGGCGAGCTCGGCTTCGCGCTCGACTTGGCGCTCGCCTTCGACGAGGCGGCCGCGACCGTGGGCTCGTCGCCGCGCAGCTGCGTGAGCTTGTCGAGGATGCTCGGGCGCGCCTTCGTGGCGCGCTCGCGCGCCTCGACGATGCCGATCTCGTCCGCGTACAGCTGCGGGAGCAGCGGGAGGATCTGGGCGACCGTGAGGTCGTCGTAGTCCGCGATCGGGAAGTCGACCTCGTCGCTCTCGTCCCAGGAGTCCGTCGCGGCCCAGTCGTCCTTCTCGCCGGTGGCCGACCACTCGCCGCTGGCGGAGGTCGTGGCCCCGACGCCGGCGGGCACGGGCTCGGGCTCGGGGAGCGGACGAGGCGCCGCCGCGCGCTCGGCGCGGGGCTTGTTCAGGCGCAGGGCGATCATCAGCACGAGCGCCGCGGCGACGCTGCTGGCGATCGAGATGTAGATGAGGGTCAGGCCGTCATCGTTCAGTAGGCCGAGCACCAGCAGCACGGTGGCCACCAGCACGAGAGCGAAGCTCAGCAGGACGAGCACGAAGGATCACCTTCCCATGAGGGTCACAGGAGCCGACATCTTAGGCAGTCGGCTCGACACGGCGTCGAAATGGTCGGAGAGACATTCAGCGACGCCGGCCGAAGCGAGATCGGCTGGTCGTCGGTGCCTCCTCGTAGCTGCCGCCCTCGTGGTCCTCCCTCGGCCCGAGGGGCCGGTCGTCGGTCATGGCCTTCCGGAGCTCGGCCAGGTAGGCGTCGTCGCCCTCCTCCTCGTCGTCCTCCGCGGGGGCGATCTCGCGGGCGTCGGCGAGGAGGGGCCGTGGGTCCACCCGTGCCTCGTCCCGGGCCGACCGCGGTCCGGTGCGGGACGGCGGGGTCTCCAGCTGGACAGGCTCGTAGGCGTCGGGCTCCGGCGCCGCCTCGGTCCAGGCGTGGTCCTCGTCACCCTCCCACTCGACCTCGGTGGCGGGCCGGGCCACGAGCCGGCGGCCGCCGCGCTGCCGGGGCTGGGGCTCCGGCTCCGGTCCGGGCTCCGGGACCACGACCTCGCTGAGGGCCGGGATCGCGACCTCGCCCAGGGAGGACGGGTCCTCGACGATCGTGTGGAGGTCGCGGATGGCCGCCCGCAGGCGCTCGCGCTGGGCCTCGATGTGGTGCTCGAGGAGCTCCACGTCGGCTCGCAGCAGCTCGCGTGAGCCCTCGAGCTCCTGGAGCTCGGCGAGGACGCGCGACCGGGCCTCGTGGTGGGCCCGCAGGGCCTCCTCCTCGGCCTCCGCGTACACGCGGGCCGTGGAGTCGTGGGCCTCGGCGAGCATCCGGGCGGCCTCGTCCTCGGCGGAGGCGATCAGCCGGGCCGACCGCTCCTCGGCCTCGCGGATCGCGGCGTCGGCGGTGCGCTGCGCGAGCACCAGCGTGCGCTTCAGCGTCTCGTCGGAGGCGGAGGTCTCGGTGGCGGACTGCTCGGCGTGGGCGGCGCGGCGCTCGGCCTCCGCGACCCGGGCCTCGGCCGCCTCGAGGCGCTGCCGGGCCTCCTTCACCGCGGCGTCCTGGCGCTCCAGCCCGACGGCCAGGCGCTCCAGGAACTCGTCGACGTCCTGCGTGTTGTACCCACCGCGCTTCGCCTCGCGGAACTCGACGTCGTGCAGCAGCTGCGGGGTCACGTCCATGCGATCGATGGTAGCCACCTCCATCGCGGGGTCCGGGGACGCCGGAGGGGCGTTGGCGCTAGCAGATGATCGTGATCACCACGAAGACGATGATGGGTGAGAGGTCCAGCGCGGCCATGCCCAGGCGGACCGGTGGGATGGCCCGCCGGAGCGGCCCGAGCACGGGC
>DATFFY010000373.1:0-2608 GCA_035249805.1 Acidimicrobiales bacterium
GTCGAGGCCACTCGTCACGAGCAGGTCGACGTCCCCGAGGCCGGCCAGCTCGAAGTCGCGCGCCTGGAGCCCCGCGGTGCCGAAGTGCCGCGGGTCGTCCCACGCGAGCACGCCCTTCGCGCCCCACGTGTTGACGACGCCGCACCCGACCGCATCGGCGAACGCGTGGAGGCCGGCGACGGCACCGGCCGCGACGACGCCCGGCCCGACGAGGATGCCGAGCCGTCCCGACGATTTCTGGCCCGGACTCACCACCGCATCCGGTGGCCGTTCCGGGCCAGAACTCGTGCGATCAGTACCGGAGCCCCGGGGTGCGGGTCTTGAAGACGTCGGTGGCGAGCTGCTGGCCGAGCTTCTCGGCGTCCCAGCGCTTGCCGCCGTTGGAGATCGTCGCGCCCTCGCTCCAGCCGTGCATCCAGACGATGTCCTCGGCCACGGCCCGGATCACCTGGCCGGTGATCAGCTGGCTCTCGTCGGAGGCGAGCCAGGCCACGAGCGGTGACGACACGGCCGGGTCCATCCGGTTCCACTCGTCCTCGGGCACGTCGTCGGCCTCGATCACCGCCGGCGCGCCGGGCATCGTGCCGGTGATGCGCGTGGCGGCCGCGGGCCCGACCGCGTTCACGGTCACGCCGAGCTTGTACAGCTCGAGGGAGAGCGTCTGGGTGAACCCCGCGATGCCGGCCTTGGCCGTGGCGTAGTTCGTCTGGCCGAAGTTGCCGACGAGGCCGGCACCGGAGGTGGTGTTGATCACGCGGCCCGTGAACACCTCGCCGGCCTTGGCCCGGTCCCGCCAGTGCCGGGCCGCGTGGTGCGATGGCGCCCAGGTGCCCTTGAGGTGCACGCGGATGACCGCGTCGAAGTCCTGCTCGGTCATGTTCCAGATCGCCGTGTCCCGGACGATGCCGGCGTTGTTCACGAGCACGTCGAGCCGGCCGTACGTGTCGACGGCCTGGGCGACCATGCGGCCGGCGCCGTCGTAGTCGGCCACGTCGTCGTAGTTGGCCACCGCCTGGCCGCCGCGTGCGGTGATGAGCTCGACCGTGAGGTCGGCGGCCTTCTGGTCGGCTCCGTCCCCGCTGACCGACGTGCCGAGGTCGTTCACGACGACCTGCGCGCCGTGCTTCGCGAGCTCGAGCGCGTGGGCGCGGCCGATGCCGTGGCCCGCGCCGGTGACGATCGCGACCTTGCCGTCGAGGAGTGTCATGAGAACCTTTCCTTGAGCTCGAACTTGAGGACCTTCCCCGTGGGGTTGCGCGGCAGGGCGTCCACGATCTCCAGCCGCTCGGGGAGCTTCTGGGTCATGAGCCCCTGCGCCTTGCAGTGCTCGACCATCGACGCGAACGTCACCTCGGCGCCCTCCTTCGGCACGACGACCGCGCACACGCGCTCGCCGGTCCTGGGGTCGGGCACGCCGATGACCGCGACGTCGGCGATGTCGGGGTGGGTGAAGAGCACGTCCTCCACCTCCTTGGCGGAGACGTTCTCCATGTTCCGGATGATGATGTCCTTCACCCGGCCGGTGATCGTGACCATGCCGTCGGCGTCGATGCGCCCGAGGTCGCCGGTCTTGAACCAGCCGTCCTCGTCGAACGCCTCGGCGTCGAGCGAGCTGTCGAGGTAGCCCTTCATGAGCTGCGGGGCCTTGACCCGGATCTCGCCCTCCTCGCCGATGCCCGCCTCCTTGCCCTCGAGGGTCACGACCCGCAGCCGCGCGCCGCCGGACGCCTTGCCCTCGGTGTGGGCGAGCTGCTCGTCGGTGTCGGTGACCCCGCCCATGGCGATGATGGGCGCCTCGGTGAGCCCGTAGCCCGAGACGATGCCCGCGCTGCGGCCGCCGCTCATCTCGGCCTTGACGTCGTAGAAGAGCTGGGGCGGCTTCGGCGCGCCGCCGCCGGGGTAGATCCGCACCGACGGGAAGAGGTCCTCGCCCTTCGGCAGCGCCCGCTGCGCGGCGAGGTACGCCATGTGGAACGGCGTGCCGGCGCCCGCCATGGTCACCTGGTGCTGCTGGATCAGCGCGATGGTCCTCGCCGGGTCGAAGCGCTCGATGTACACGGTCGGGAAGCCGTACACGAGGGCGCTGAAGAGCCAGCCGATGCCACCGATGTGGGTGAACGGGAACACGACCGCGTTCACGTCCTCGGCGCTGCAGCCGAGCCGCTCGCTCATGCCCAACGACCCGGCGAGGATCGTGCGGTCGGTGTGCTGAGCGCCCTTGGGATCGGCGGTGGTGCCCGACGTGTAGAAGTACCAGCGCACCGGCTCGTCCGACGGATCGGGGGGCGGGGCGAGGGTCGCCGGGTCGCCCTGGGGCAGCGCCTTGTCGGCCACGAGCACCTGCATGTCGTGGCCGTCGGCCCGCAGCTGCTCGGCGATCCCGCGGGCCATGGCCTCGAAGTCGAAGCCGCTCCACGTGGACGGCACCACGAGCAGCTTGGCCTTCGCCTGTCGGGTGATGAACCCGACCTCGCGCTCGCGGTAGATCGGGAGCATCGGGTTCTGGATCGCGCCGAGCCGGGCCAGCGCGAGGACGAGGACCTTCGACTCGAGCCACGTCGGCAGCTGCCACGACACGACGTCGCCCGTGCCGATCCCCATGCGAGCG
>DATFFY010000374.1:0-4791 GCA_035249805.1 Acidimicrobiales bacterium
TGCCGCCGAGACCGCGGCGCGGGTCGTGTCCGCCGTGCGGGCCGGCGGACAGGCCTTCGGCCAGGACGTGCGCGTGCCGGACGGAGACGACCCTCGGGCGACGACGTTCGGCCGCGGTGTGCCGTTGCGGGGCCGGGTGGAGGTCGGCGAGGCCGCGCCGCCACCCCTCTCCCGAGGGTCGGGTGCGTGCGGTTGCGAGTGCGGCTGCGGGGATCGCCGCGCCGGCTGCGGTTGTGGGACGAGGAGCTGACGTGCCGATCTTCATCGACGAGCTCGTCTCCACGATCGACCACGCGCTGCCGGCCGGGTCCTCCTCGGCGGCCGCGGCGAGTGCCTCCGACCAGCGCCTCGACGAGGCCCTCCGCCGTGCGCTCGAGCGCCGGCAGGAGCTCGACGCCAGGACGGCGACCGATGCCTGACACCCTCCTGCGCACCAGCGCGCCGGTCCTCGAGGTGGCCGGGGTGATCCGGTCCGACCTGCGCCGGGACCTGCTCTCGCTCGTCGTCGCGCACACCACCGACGGGCTCGCCACGCTGCGGGCGACGTTCACCGCGGCGGGCACGGCCGGCGACACGCCGGGTCAGCTCCGCCTGCTGGACGTCGACCCCATCGAGCTGGGGACCGCGCTGACGGTGTCCATCGGCGACGGCCCCGGGAGGCTGGTGTTCGAGGGGGCTGTGTCGGCCGTCGAGGCCCGGTTCAGCGAGGGCCACGCCCCGCGGGTGGTGCTCTACGCCGAGGACGGGTTGTTCCCCTTGTGCCTCACCGCGCACCGCCGGACGTGGGAGGACGTCGACGACGAGGACATCGTGCGCACCGTCGCAGGGGCCCACGGCCTCCTGGCCGAGGTGCAGGTCGGCGGCCCCACGGCGCGACATGTCCAGCAGTGGAACGAGTCGGACCTGGGCTTCCTTCGCCGGCGGGCCCACCTGCTCGCCGCCGACCTGTGGATCGAGGGCCGCACCGTGCACCTCGCGACGCGGGAGAACCGACCTGGTGAGGAGGTGGTGCTCCGGTGCGGCGCCAACCTGGTCGCGGTCGACCTGCGTGCGGACCTCGCCCACCAGCGCACCGAGGCCGTGGTCACGGGATACGACGCCGAACGACGCGAGCCGATCGAGGAGCAGAGCACCGTCTCGGATCTGGCCGGCGAGCCGGGGACGGGACGGCTGGGCCCCAAGTCGCTGGAGATGGCGCGCGGCGAGGTCGCCGTGGTGCTCCACGACCTCGTCCCGACGCACCGGGCGGAGGCGGAGGCCTGGGCCACCGCCGAGCTGCGCCGCCGGGCGCGGTCGTTCCTCACGGCGACGGCGATCACCAACGGGACGCCCGAGCTGGCGGTCGGCAGCCGCGTCACCTTGATGGACGCCGGCACTCCGTTCGAAGGCGACGGTTGGTACGCCACGCGGGTGCGGCAGACCTTCGACCTGGCGGAGGGCCATCGGACGGAAGCCCGCCTCGAGCGAGCGCGGATCGGGGTCTGACCATGCCCGGCGACCGGCTCTTCGGCGTGTACCCCGCGATCGTCACAGACCTCGTCGACCCCGACGGCCAGGGCCGGATCCAGGTCAGCCTGCCCTGGCTCGGTCAGAGCGCCGGGAACCCGGTGCGAGCGTGGGCCCGGCTCGTGAGCCCGTACGCGGACGACGAGCAGGGGCTCGAGATCCTCCCGGAGGTCGACTCCGAGGTGGTGGTCGCCTTCGAGGCGGGGGACGCGCGGCGGCCGTACGTGCTCGGCGCGTCCTGGAACGGACGGGAAGACCTGCCGGTCCCGGCCGACCGGGACAACAACCTCCGGGTGCTCCGGACGCGGTCGGGCAGCGTGCTCGAGTTCGACGACGATCGCAACGGGGCGAAGATCACGCTCCGCCTCGCCTCGGGTCGCCAGATCGTGCTCGACGATGCCGGCGGCGGCACCGTCGAGATCCAGCAGGCCGGCGGCGGGTCGATCGTGATGAGCCCCTCGGGCATCCGCATCGACGCCACCGCCAAGGTCGAGGTCAACGCGGCGATCGTCGAGGTGACCGCCGGCATGGTCAAGGTGGACGCGGCGATGAGCCGGTTCAGCGGCATCGTCCAGTGCGACACGCTGATCACGAGCTCGGTCGTGTCGGCGTCGTACACGCCCGGAGCGGGGAACCTCTGGTGAGCGCCCACCCGTGGCGGTTGGTGGCGCCGTGGTACCGGTGGCCGGCCCAGGGCGTCCCCGTCGCGCAGACCGGGCGCACCACCCGCCCCGTGCTGCAGAAGTACGCCGGTCCCCGCTTCGTCGACGACCTCCTGCAGCAGCCCCAGCGCTCACTGACCTTCGGCCCCGAGGACCGGTGGACCTACGCCGCCGAGCTGCCGCCCGAGCCCGTCGGACGCCGCCGCCGGGTCGCCGACCACCGCATCGTCGAGACGCCGACCAAGAAGCTCTTCCTCCCGATGCACGGGCGGTTCTACGTCGCGGTGTGTGCGCTCCACTGCGACGTCACGGGCTTCCCCCCGGCCGACCGCTCGGGCGTTGCGAGCGCCGGCCTCGTCGTCCGGCGCCGGGTGGTGCGGTCGACGAGTGGAGCGACCGTCGCTCCCGCCGAGGTGCTCCAGCGGCTGGCCGCGGCTCGGGCCGCGCTCGCGGACGTCCCCATCCCGACCGGCGATGGACCGCTCGAGCTCACGTCGGGGCCGACGTGGTCCGAGCACCACTCGACCCGGCGCGCAGCCGCCGGGGAGCTGCGCGTCGCACAGGCGGAGCTGGCCGACTGGGCGGACACGGCGGGGGTGACGTTCGAGCTCGAGGGATGGCACGCGGGCGGGGACGACGGGATCGGCTGGTGGGGGCCGGTGGCAGAGGAGCCGGAGTCGTTGGGCGACGAGGTCGTCCACCCACTGCTCCCGTTGCGCGCTCCCGCGGGCGACCCTCGGCACGACGCGGCCGACGCGTGCCTGTTCTTCGGGAACGTCCCGACCGGCAGCCCGGAGCTGACCTCCGATGGTGCTCCCCGCTTCGACGACGAGCACGTCTACGAGATCCGCTGCTTCGTGGAGCAGCAGCACCCGTGCCGGCCGGGGCCGCTGACCTGGAGCGCGCCCACCGACCGCTACCTGCTCGCCGCCCCGCACGACGTGATCGGGACCTCGCTGCGACCCACCACCGTCACGATGCCGAGCGTCCCCAAGGTCCTGGCTGATGCCGCAGCACAGCCTCCCGGCCGCGGCGGGTTGCTCGTGCGCACGCCCGCTGGCGCCCCGGTGCTGGGGGGCTCGGGCCCTGCGCTCGCCACCGCCTCCCGCACGACCGCTCTGGCCCTGCCGCTCGTGACGATCATCGCGGCGTTCGTGCTCAACGCGTTCCTGCGGGTGGTGGTCGTGCGACGGAGGCTCTGGGGGCTCCTGGCGTCGGGCGGCTCCTTGCCGCCGGGCACGCCGGCGACGATCGCGCTCGACGCCGAGCTCGCCGCACTCGGCGGTGTCGACCTCGACACGGAGCTGGATCCCGTCACGGGCCAGGTGCTCGATCGGCTCCTGCTCCAGGAGCTGGAGGCGTCCGTCGGCCGGTACGTCGCGACGGAGATGGTCGCGTCACAGACGAGGGCCTCGCTCCTCGAGCTGCGACACAGGCTCCAGGTCGACGTCGACGGCCCGGGATCGGCCGTCGACCTCACCGCCGACCTCCGCCACGAGCCGTACGTGGACCGATCCCAGGTGGTCCTCCGATGACCGTGGTGCGGCCGGCGGCGCCCGGCGACTACCTGGGCCGGGGTGCCGGGTTCCCGTTCGCGCCCGGCCCCGACGGCCGGCTGCCGAAGGTGGCGGGCCCCGACGCGGTCCGGCAGGCCATCGTGACGATCCTGGACACCGAGCCGGGGGAGCGCCTCATGCGGCCGGGCTTCGGCTGCGCCCTGCGCCGGTACCTGATGGAGCCGAACTCCGCGGCCGTGCGGGGCCGGCTGGCCGCCGACGTCCGTGACGCGCTCGTCCAGTGGGAGCCACGCATCAGGGTCGAGTCGATCGAGGTGGTCCCCACCGAGGACCCCGCGGCCGTCCTCGTCACCGTCCACTACGTCCACGTGCGCGACCTCCAGCCGGGCACGCTCGTCCACCCCCTGTCCCTGCGGTGAGGTCGCCATGCCGCTCGTGAGCCCCATCCTCGACGACCGCTCCTACAAGGAGATCCGCGAAGAGCTCGTCCGTCGGATCCCCGTCTACAGCCCCGAGTGGACCGATCACGGCGCGAGCGACCCCGGGATCGTGCTGCTCGAGCTGTTCGCCCACCTGGGCGAGAACCTGCTCTACCGGTTCAACCAGCTGCCGGACACGACCCGGCTCGCCTTCCTCCGGCTCCTGCAGATCCCGATGCGACCGGCGGGGGTCGCCTCGGGGATGGTGCGGCTGGAGGCTCGGACTCCCGGGGTGGTGGTCCCCGGGGGGTCGGTCGTCGCCGCCGGCAAGGTGCCCTTCACGACCCTCGACGACGTCGCGGTGACCGGCGTCCGCGCGCTCGCCGTCGTGCGCGAGCCCGCCGTCCTGCCCGACGACGAGGAGCTGAGGGCGCAGGCCGAGGCGGCGATCCAGGCCCGTGGGCTCGGCGACGACGAGGTGCCCGTGTTCTACGCGGTGCGCGTCCTCGAGCCCCCGGACGGGGCCGGGGACGAGCCGCCGCCACTGGACCCGTCGGCGGCGGTCGACGGCCTCCTCTGGATCGCGCTCCTCGCGCCGGACGGGACCGACGAGGCGGCGCTCCCGGCGCTGCGGGACGCCCTGGGCGGTGCACGCCTGTCGCTCGGCGTCGTGGTGGACTCGGTCGT
>DATFFY010000375.1:0-5846 GCA_035249805.1 Acidimicrobiales bacterium
AGGCCGTCGGGGGGGTGGCCGGGTCCCGGATGGCGGTCTCCGCGGCGAGGATCTGCGCGGCCAGCCCGGCCGCGTCGCCGGCCGGCGCGGGCGGCCGGAGGATCCACGGGTCGAACGGCACCGTGGTCGTGGTCGGGACGGTGGTGCTGGCCGGTGCCGTCGTCGTCGTGGTCGACGACGACGTGGTCGTGGGCCGGAGGGCGGCCGGCACCTCCTCCGCCTCCTGCACCCGGGACACCACGAGGGCGGCCATGGCGGCGACCACGGCCACGCCGAGGACGGCGCGCGCGAGCAGGTGGTGGGACGACGGTCGGCGGGGCACGGGTCGACGAGGTTACGACGCGACAGCGGACCCGCGACGTCGGGCCTTGGCCCGCACGGTGCCCGATCGGTTGATCGCGGCGCTGTCGGTGCCCAGGTAGGACTCGACCACCCGGGGGTTGGCGAGCACCTCCTCGGGCGTGCCCTCGGCGATGACCTCGCCGAGCTCCAGGGCGATCATCCGGTCGCACAGGCCGGTGAGCAGGGGCATGTCGTGCTCGATGACGAGGATCGACGCGCCGGTGACGTCCTGCACCCGCCGCAGCAGCGGGCCGAGGGCCTCCGACTCCCGCTGGGCGACGCCGCCGGAGGGCTCGTCGAGGACGATGACCGACGGGTCGGCGGCGAGCAGGCAGGCGAGCTCGACGATGCGGCGGGACCCGGTGGACAGCTCTCCGGTCAGCTTCTCCCGGAAGGCCTCGAGGCCCATCAGGTCGATGAGGAAGTCGACCTTCGCAGCCGCGTCGTCCTCGCTCTCCTGTGAGATGGGTTGGCCGAGGGCGGCGGCGATCATGCCCTTGCTGAGCAGGTGCCGCTCCCGGGACACCGCGAGGGTCTCGGCCGTCGTGAGCGCCGGGAAGAGGCGGGCCTCCTGGAACGAGCGGCCGAGGCCGAGGCCGGCCCGCCGGTGCGCGGGGAGGTCGGTGATGTCCTCCCCGCCGAGGTGGATGCGGCCCTCGTCGACCGGGAGGAACCCGGAGATGCAGTCGAACAGCGTGGTCTTGCCGGCGCCGTTCTGGCCGATGAGGCCGAGGATCTCGCCCTCCCGCAGGTCGACGTCCACGCGGTTCACGGCGTTGATGCCACCGAAGCGCTTCAGGACGCCACGCGTCGCCAGCACGACGGGCGCGTCCGGCCCCGGCGCGGGCCGGCGGTCCGTCGGCTTGGCCACGACGGCCTTGGTCTTGCGCCGGCCCCGTGCCGGCTTCGCGGAGGCCGCCGCCTCGCCGGCGGCGGCGCCCGCGATGAACACGGACCGCAGGATGTCCGGCCGCTCGAGCAGGTCCTGGGTGGAGCCGGTGAAGCGGAACTCGCCCTTCTCCATGAACACCGCTCGCTCGGCCAGCTGCAGGGCGACGTTGATCGACTGCTCGACGACCACGACCGTGACGCCGGTCGCGTGGATCGTGTTGACGACGTCGATGAGCTGGCCGACGACGGTGGGCGCGAGCCCGAGGGACAGCTCGTCGATGAGGAGCAGCTTCGGATCGGGGATCAGGGCCTGGCTCACGGCGAGCATCTGCTGCTCGCCGCCCGAGAGGTTCCCGGCGAGCAGGTCGATGCGGTCGGCCAGGCGCGGGAACAGGTCGAGCACCCGCTCCTCGGCCTCCTGCACCGCGGCCTTGTCATGGCGCTTGATCCAGCAGGCGAGGCGGAGGTTGTCCCGGACGGTCAGGGTGGGGAACACGCTGCGGCCGCCCGGCATCATCACGATGCCGCCGGTGGCGATGTCCTCGGTGCGCCGGCCCGTGATGTCGTCGCCCGCGAACGTCACGCTGCCGGCGGTGGGCTCGAGCAGGTTCGTGATGCACTTGAACAGCGTCGACTTGCCGGCGCCGTTGGTGCCGAGGAGGGCCACGATCTCGCCCTCGTACACGTCCAGGTCGAGCCCGAAGAGGACCTGCACGGGCCCGTACGAGGCGTCGAGGCCCCGCACCGCCAGGTACGGCTCGCGCCCGTTGGGCCCCGGAGGCGTCATCGGAGCGCCCCCGCGATCAGCTCGGTCTCGTCCTCGCTGTGCTCCTCTTCCTCCTCGGCCGGGCCGGTGCCGGCGGCGATCCGCCGGTCGGCCACGAGGCTCGGCACCTCGATGCCACGGCGCTCGGCCACCCAGCGCAGGTACCGGTCGCGCAGGCGCTCGACGAACTGCCAGAGGCCGCCCGGGAGGAAGTAGAGGACCCACAGCAGCCCGGCGCCCGACAGGCTGGCCCGCACGATCGTGACGACGTTGCCGGAGAACTCCTTGGCCAGGAGGAAGTCCAGCATCCGGAAGAAGACCACGCCCGAGATGGCGCCCGCGATCGACGTGAGACCGCCGATGACGGCGTAGGCGAACACCTCGATGGAGTACGCGGGCGGGAACGTGCCCTGCCCCGCGCCCACCGGGGCCAGCACGATCACGTAGAGGCCGCCGGCGAGGCCCGCGAGCGCGCCGGAGAACATGAAGGTCTGCAGCTTCACGCGCGTCGTGGGCACGGCCATCGCGCCGGCCGCCCGCTCGTTGTCGCGCGTGGCGATCATGACGCGCCCCGGTCGGGTCTTGCGCAGGGCGCGCACGAGGAGGATGGCGACGGCCAGCGCGCCGAGGCAGAAGTAGAACCGGACCCACTGGCTCTCCATGTCGAAGCGCTTGAAGAGCACGGGTGGCAGCGTGTTGTCCGGCACGAAGTCGTCGAAGTTGACGGGGTTGAGGAAGTACGAGTCGAGGGCGACGGCGAACGCGATCGTGGTGACGGCGAGGTAGAGGCCGCGGATCCGCAGCGCCGGGAGGCCGATGAGGATGGCGACCACCGCGCCGGCGGCCATCGACGCGACGATCGAGACGAACAGGTCGACGTTCCAGCGCGTGAGCAGGTTGCCCGCCACCATCGAGCTGATGCCGACGATGCCGAACTGTCCGAGGCTGATGTTGCCGCCCCAGCCGGTCAGCACCACGAGCGACACGGCGACCAGCCCCCAGACCGCGGCGAACGTGAGGGTGGTCACGGTGGACGGCGTCATCGTCAGCGGGACGAACACGACGACCAGCACGCCGATCACCGCCAGGACCCCCTTGGCCACCCGCACCTCGGGCACCCGGCGCAGCGCGCCGGGGATCGGCTTGAGCACGCCCGCCGCGTCCCAGCTGGACTCGCCCGTCTCGGCGCGGGTCGAGCGGTCCCGTCGGGTGAGGAGGACGACGAGGATCACGACGAGGAAGGTCACGTCGAAGACCGACACCGCGGTGGTGTTCCAGCGGATCGTCCACTCGGCGATGCCGAGGCCGATGCCCCCGGCCAGGGCGATCGGCAGCGACTGGAACCGGGCGATCACGGCCACGGCGAGGCCGGGCAGGATCGAGGTGGTGCCGCTGAGCGCCGTCGGGAGGAGGCCGGTGAACGGCGTCTTCGTGATGAACGTGATGGTGGCGAGGCCGCCCGCGATGGCCCACACGAGCGTCTGGAGGCGGCGCACCGGGACGCCGAGCAGCAGGGCCCGGTCCTGGTTCTCGGCCGCGGCTCGCACGGCCCGGCCCGCGTTGGTGCCGAGCAGGAACCAGCCGAGGCCGGCGAGGACGATGGGGGCCACGCCGATCATCAGCAGGTGGTCGCCGCGGATCGGGTACGGGCGGATCGAGAAGCTGGAGCTCAGCGGGGTCTGGATGTCCCCGTAGAAGGCGTCGGCCCCGAGCGCGAGCGTGATGATCAGGCCGATGGCGCCGAGGATCTGGGCGAGACCGATCGTCGCCACCGTGAGCACCAGCCGGGACGACCGGGAGAACCGCCGGATCACGAGCACGTCCACGAGCGCGCCGGACAGGACGCCGACCGCGACGCCGAGGACGATCGCCACCCAGTAGTTCCAGCCCTTGGCGATGAACAGCCCGAAGGTCAGCGCGCCCGGCATCGCGCCCATCGCCCCGTAGGCGAAGTTCACGATGCGGGTCGTCCGGTAGATGAGGATCAGGCCCATCGCCATGAGCGCGTACGACGTGCCGAAGATGACCCCTTGGGCGACCACGCCCCAGGGCATCCAGTCGGGCAGGGGCGACTCCGGGACCCAGTACAGGGTGGAGTACAGGACGACGAGGGCGAGGACCACCTGCGTCGGTCGGTGGGTCCGGAGGGTCTCGAGGCCGCGGGCGATCACGGGACGGTCACCGGGATCGAGCTCGCCGGCGCTCCCGCCGTGGTCGTCGTGATCGCCTCGAGCGTCGTCGTCGGCTCGCCGTTGACCGGTTGCTCCACGACCTGCTCGGGCGCGATCGTGGGCGCGAGCAGGACCATCAGGACGAACAGGACCGCGCCGACGAGCAGCGGGCCGAAGCCGCCGAGCAGGTGGACGTTGTCGGGTCGCTCCCGGAGCCGTGCGAGCTCCTCGTCACGGGGGTCCGCCACTCATCCCTCCTGGAAGTACGGCGCCGGGCCCTTCGGCGCGGTCTCGGGCGTGTAGCGGGCGCCGCGGCCGAGCTGCACCCAGGCCCCCCGCTGGTTGTTCTGCGGAGAGATGCGGTCCGTGTCCCACCAGATCTCGCGGAAGTCGTCGGTGGGGGTGTGGTCGCCCGGTCCGAAGCCCCAGGTGCCCCGGGGCCCGCTCCCGCCCGGGTAGTTGTACATGCCCGCCCGGAACGTCTCGGGCGTGAGGTTGGGCCCGGCCATCTGGAGCCCGATGGCCAGCATGTACATCTGGTAGTAGTACTCCTCGACCCCGAAGGCGGGCTCGTCGCCCGGCCGCACCGACTTGTACGCGGCGTAGGGGAACGACCGGCCGAGCGGCTCGGACTCGGCGTTGTACGCGATGCCGAACGCGTGCTGCCACTGGTTCTGCGCGATGAGCTGGGAGACGATGTCCTGGTCGACGAAGGCCAGGCCCGCCGTCATCCACTCGGGCTCGTAGCCCTGCTCGTTTGCCTTCGGCGTGAGCCCCAGGGCGAGCATCACGGGGTCGCAGCCGCACAGGATCGAGGTGACCCCGGCGTCCTTGAGCTGGGCGATGATGTTCGACGCGGCGTTGGGCATCGAGTCGATGTCGAGCTTGTACTTCATGTTGAGGCTGACCTCGATGCCGGCCCGGCTCAGGATCTCGCGGTAGGCGTTCACCGACTCCTGGTACTCGGCGTTCTCCGGCGCGATGACCGCGTACTTGCGGGGCCGACCCTTCAGCGCCTCGCCGCTGTACTGCGTCACCGAGCCCGCGGGGAACCGGCCGATCACCGCGGCCGACGACGAGCGCACGACGTTGGTGCCGTCGGGGAAGAGGCTCCAGGCGTACGGGGCGCGCTCGTCGAACCACTTCTGCGAGGGGTACGGCGCGCCGATGTTGACGATGCCCTGCTGGGCCAGCGCGTCGGCGTACGGGATCGTGATGCCGCTGAGGTCCGCGAAGGCCCGGTGCTCCTTGTTGGCCCGGACCGCGTCGGCCAGGGCCCGCTCGCGCCCGCCGCCGAGCAGCTCCGTGGCGCCGATGCCCTCGCCCCGGAAGAACTGCAGCTTGATCTTGCGGCCGTAGAGCTGGAAGCGGGACGAGAAGTACTCGGCCAGGGCCGTGAGGGTGTTCTCGAAGGACTGTGGCGAGTCGTTGACCTGCTGGCCGGAGATGTCCGCGAAGATCTCGGCCGCCGACGGGCCCTCGAGCCGTCGCACCGTGACGACGATCTCGTCGGCGGTGATGCCCTGGTGGGTCGACCCGCCGTTGTCCCCGCTGTACGCGTAGCACGGCGGCGAGTAGGGGTCGCCGGGCACCTGCTGCGTGCGGTCCCGGCAGGCGGTGACCCCGCCCACGCCGTCGCTGCCCGCCCGGCCCCCGGGACCGCCGCCGGTCCCTCC